>CAZMXO010000005.1:0-23522 GCA_964570265.1 uncultured bacterium | reverse complement strand
ATTCAACAGACTAGAACAACATCAGATAAAACAATAATTAAAAACATGTATTTAGAAAGTGGGAAGTTTATTGCTTTAAGAGAAGTAGGAATTCCAATTTTTAAAACCACGCATCTTTGCAATAAATCATAATATAGACAATATTCGAGATTTTTATAATAAAAATTCAATGGCAATAGGATTCTTTGAAAGAAAGTATATTATTTTAAAAAGATTAATTGAACCACAAAAGACAGTATTGGATCTAGGTTGTTATGATGGAAGAATTGGCGATTTTTTGGTAAAGGGATTAGATTGTATTGTCGACGGAGTAGATATTTCAGATTTGAATATCAATAAAGCAAAAACTTTGCGCAGTAAATATGTTTTCGATTTAAATAATAAATGTTGGCCTATTGAGAATAAATATGATTATGTTCTTTTTACCGATGTTATTGAGCATATTTTCGATACCGATCAATTCATGATTAATGTTTCAAGGTTAGTAAAAGATGGCGGTTATATTGTTTATTCTACGCCTAATATTGCTTCTATTGGAAGAAGGCTCATGTTGCTTTTTGGCAAAAATCCTTTTATAGAAGTATCTAGGCATAAAGAAGTGAATTTATTTAACGCTCCTGCTGTAGGACATATAAGATATTTTACACTTGGTACTATGAAAAGCATAGCAAATTTTCATGGATTTAAAATTGAAAAGATTATTCCAACATCATTTAATGGATTTTATCCAAATAGATTAATCGAAAAATTATTTCCTAGCTTATGTTGGCATCTATTTATTAAGGCTAAAAAAAGATGAAAAATAATAAAAAATTATTGGGTATTTTAATTATAACATTATTTGGTTTAATTCCTTTGCTGTGGTTTAAAAAAGGTTTGATGATTGCTGGTGGCGATGAATATTGGCTATTAGATCCAAGTGCTTTTACTAATTTTTTTAAATATGCATGGAATATCAAACTTTGCAACGCAGGAGGATTAAATTTATCAATGCCCCAACTTGTGCCAATAATGCATTTTTGGACTTTTTTTAAATCTATTGGACTATCATTGCTTACCATTGAGAAATTATGGATAATCCTTCTTTTTTTGTTGCCTGGGTTGTCTATGTATTATCTTGTATCGGTCATCTACAATAAAGAATGGGCAAAGATAATCGCGTCAACATTGTATATGTTTAATCTTTTTATTGTTGTCGCAGGTCCGTTTCAAAGCAATATAAAGCCTGTTCTTATTGCTTTGCCATTAATGCTGACATTTTGGATAAAGGGATTAAATAATAAAGAAGGAAGTTTTTTTAAATATTCAGTTTTGATTGGACTCTGTTCTTTGATATATGCTGGGTCAAATGTTAATCTTCCTTCCGTTGCCGTTGTCCCAATTATTCTTTTTTTATACTGGGTATTTCATATTATCAATCAGAGGAAAGAATTTCTTCGAAGTTTAAAATTTGTCTTGGCAACAATTGGTTGCTACTTTTTCTTAAATCTTTGGTGGATTGTTAACTTTCTAGCAAACGTTACCCAGCAGGCTAGTGCCATAAAAGAAGCTGCTACCTTTCGTGCTTTGGGTGGTGGCGGTGGCGGAGTGATGGATTTTTTTAGACTTCTCGGATGTTGGGCATTTAGAAGCGGGCATTATAAAATGTCCTATTATCCCTATGCCCATTTTTATGATGAATCGTTTTTATTGGTGCTTAGTTTTTCTATACCGCTTTTGGTCTTTGCGGCAATTTTCCTAAAACCAAAGAATAAAAATATCTGTTTCTTTAGCCTTTTGGCAGTTATTGGGTTGTTCTTAGCTAAGGGAACCGCAGCGCCCTTTGGGTTTTTTTATAAGTGGGCATTTGAAAATATTCCTGGATTTTGGGTCTTTCGTGAACCGTTTGCCAAATTTACACCTATTACGCTTTTTTCGTACTCTGTACTTCTTGGTTTTTCGGTAGAGTTAATTTATCAGAAAGTTAAAAATTGGCATAGATTAAAAAAGGCAAAATATGGATTGTTTTTGTCAAACTTAATGCCTGTTTTGATAATAATTATAATCCTTACAGTTTCCTTTCCCTTGCTTACTGGTGAAGTAATCTGGAATCATTGGAATGGTTCTATGAGAAGTTTATACGTGAAAGTGCCGAATTATTGGCATCAAACTAAAGAATGGTTAGATAAAAATGATAAAGATGCTCGTGTTTTTCAGACTCCTAAAGGGGGATATGGCGTGGCTTATAATTGGGAGCATGGATTTAGCACTGGCGATGCACCAGCAGTTGTTCTTTTAGCTAACCCTATCCTTCGCTTTATGTCTTTTCCTATTTCGCACAGTGACAGAATTGTCAATAGTATCTATGACTTTTTCAATCCAAATCAAAGGTTTATTCTAATTCTTCGTCTTTTAAATACTAAATATATTTTACAGCAAAATGATATTGATTGGAAATTTGCACATAAAAATACTTACTCTCCAGTGCAAATGAAGAAAACTTTATTCTCTCAGCAAGGCATAAATTTCATTAAATCCTTTGGCAAACTCGACCTTTACAAAATTTCCGATGAATACTTTCTTCCCCACATCTACGCATCCACTACTTCAACCATTATTAACGGCGATATAGAAACACTTGTGTCGCTTACGGAGACGAAATATTTAGACGGTAAGCCTGTAATATTATTTACGGGACAGGATAAGGCAAGAGGTAAAGGGAAGGTAGAGGTAGAGGCAAAGAATAGAAGCGAAAGGAAAGAAGAGGAGCCGGAAATTATCTTTAAGAAGATAAATCCGACAAAATATTTAGTTAAGGTCAAAGGAGCTAAAAATCCGTTCTGGCTTGTATTTAGCGAAAGTTTTCATGAACAGTGGGGACTTTATAATAAGGATGAAGGAAAAAGGATAAAGGGGAAAGAGGAAAGTTTATTCGGAGAGATTGTGGCGGATTATCCAAAGTTAAAAGTTAAGGAAGCAAAGCATTTGATGAAGTTTACTCCAAAAGATATTAAATACTTATTTAAAGAACCATTGGATGTTGAACATCATTTGGTCAATGGCTATGCCAATGGGTGGTATGTTGAACCGAAAAAATTGGGATTAGAAGAGGATTTTACTTTGGTTATGTATTTCTGGCCCCAGACGCTTTTTTACTTAGGACTGGGAATATCAGGGGCAACGTTGCTTGGATGTATCGGATATCTTTTGTGGCCGAAAAAGAAAAGGACCCCAGGCAAAAATTCTTGGGGATGAGTTAAATGAAACAAAAAATTAAATATATAATTTTTGCCGGTTTATTAGGGTTGGTTATAGGGTTTTTATATAACTGCATCGTAATTCCTAATTCTTGTAGAAAAGAGATGTTTCTCTATAAGGATAGTATTAAATTATGCAATTCAAAATATATTAATAAAATCTATATAACTCCCTATAAAGAAGTATTGCTGTTAAAAATAGCTTCCTCATCTGCAAAAAAAAAAATTGTTTTCAATAATAAGATTTTAACGCCGTATAAAAGGAGCGAATATCATAGAAAGTTAGAAAATCTTTTTGCGAAAGTTCCTTATAAAAAGCCTGTTGATTATATTCTCATTCCGGCAGATATGGTAAATATCGGTAGGAATTATCTCAAATTATCATTTCCTCCGAAAATTCGTGATTGCGTGACAATAAAAATTGGGAATTATCATCGCAATACTAATAATCAGATATTTATTTTATTTAAGGATTCCCATGTTTTACCAATAAAAAGAAATCCTATTGCATATCTGTATTCGATTTTAATTATATTGTCTATATTTTCGTTTTTATTTTGGAGAACAAAAAAGCATATTTATTCGAAATTTCTTATTTCGCTCGTACCTGCTAATATTCTATTATCATTGGCATATATAATTCCCATGGCAATTGACCTGAGATTATTTGTAACATCAGGTTATTTTTGGGCAGTGCAGGCGATTTCATTAGTCTTTACATGTTTTATATTTTTCTTCAATTATAATAAGAAAATAATAAATGAAAATATTAGGGAATCGTATTTAAGTGTTAAGGAACTACATCTAAGAAAGGAATTTTCTCCGATACATGCTTTTATGATTGCTGCAATCATTATAGTTGCACGATGCCTTCACTATCTGTATTTACGAGTGATACTACCATTTTGGCAATGGTTGAAACCAAGACCATTCAGCGATAAATGCATAGTTCTATTTATGTTTCTTCTCGTTGCATGTGCTCTGTTTTTGATTGCCCATTCAGAAATAGCAGCGGAGAAATTGGCGAATATGGCATATCTCTCGTTATGTTTGGGTGTTATTATTAAGTTTGTACAGTTGGTAAAAGATAGGGACAGATGAAACCATATAAATATAATCTAGTGTCCATAATTCTCTTTACCATTCTCGCTCTTACCGTCACATTCCCTATCATCTTTAATATGAGTAAACTAATCTATGGCTATCCTGACGACACGCTTGGTACGATTTGGGGGATTTGGCGAGACGGAAACACATCTCTTCAGATTAAAGACTTTTTATTATTCCCTGCATTAAATTATGAAACAGGTGATTACAACATATATATTCATACTTTATGGCCAATAATGGATTTTTTAACAAATGAAATAGTTACATGGAACATATTTTCTATTTCCAATTTTATTCTTTCGGCTTTTTTTATGTATCTTCTTGCCAAATACCTGACAAAAAACGAAATAGCTGCCTTTATGTCAGGGATTATTTACGGCTTTTGCCCTCATATTTGTGTGCAGTCATTTAATCATATAGCAATCGCTGCAATTCAATGGATGCCGTTATATATTTTATTTTTATTAAAATTGGTATTTGAGAAAAATTATAAGAATGCAATTCTATGTGGAGTTTTTTATGCGCTGGTTGTTTTCTCCAATCCTTACTATGGCTACTATATGCTCCTATTCACTATTGTATTTATTGTTTTCTTAGTATTAAAACATATCAAAAATCTATACGCGGTGATAAAGAAAGGTAGATTTAAAATATTGAAGTTGTTCACTGTGGCTTTTTTAACTGCTCTAATTATTGTCGTTCCTGCCGAGTACAAGGTAATTAAGACAATGTTTTCAAAAAGTGAGAGTAAGTCTGCGGTTTATACCAGATCGTTAGAAGGACTGATATTTTCAGGAGCTCGGCCGAAAGATTTCCTGCTTCCTCCGCGAACAAATCCTATACTTAAAAATATCTCCAAACCATTTATGTCTCCGGATTTTGGAAGCATGATAGATCACACCCTGTATCTTGGATATACACCGATGATTTTATCTGCTATTGCAATAGGCTTTTGGTGGCGTAGAAGGAAAAACTTAAAACTTAAAACTCAAAACTCAAAACTAGATTTTGTTCTCCCATTTTTCGTAATAATCTTTCTTGCTTTTGGGGTTATGTCGTCTCCTCCATGGATTCCTATTGGCGCATTAAAGCTGAACAGTGCGCCGTTCAAGCTTCCAATGCCGTCGTATTTCCTTCATAAGCTGTTTCCGATGTTTAGGTATTACTCAAGAATGGTTGTTGTAATGATGATATCATTGAGCGTCCTTTCGGGATTTGGAATCAAATTTCTACTGGAAAAATTCAGAATTAAAAATTTAAAACTAAAGTCTGCTTTTTTAGTCAGTATAGTTTTTATCTTAATAGGAATTGAATATATAAACGTTCCACCATTTCATTATTTTGATTCAACGCCGCCAAAACTATATACATGGCTGGCAGAACAGGAACCTGAATTCAATTCTGCTGTTGTTGAGTATCCAATGCTTGCCGGTAGAACGCAGGAATATGGATATATGTTCTGGCAGAGGGTGCATAAACAGAAACTTGTTAATGGAGGAGATAGATCTTGTTTAGAAAAACTTCTTCATATTGATAATCTCCAAACTGTTAATCAGCTCAGAGAATGGGGAGTTAAGTATGTGATTGTTCATAGAGATTTTTACGAGGATAAAGATTACAAAGAAAACTACAATGTTCCCATGCCGGTTATTGATGAGGAAAAACTTGGTTTAAGGCTGATTAAGTCTTTTGATCAGAGAAAGAATAAACATTACAAAGAACAATATATGTCTCAAAACGTTTGTTTCGATAAATTCTTTGGCAAAACAGATGTGTATGAGATTTTGTAATGTGTGTAATTGAAAATAGTCTTGACTATTTTCCAATATAGTGCAACATAGTAGTATGTTAGAGAGAAAGTTATACATTGATTTATGGGAATCTTTATCGTCTGAAAAACAGATGATTTTTTTAAGCGGTCCAAGACAGGTAGGGAAAACCACACTTGCTAAATTTATTGCCGGTCGCTATTCCAATAAATATTATTTTAATTGGGACATTATTTCTAACAAAGGTTTGTTGATCAAAGACCCTACATTTTTTCAGCATATGAATAGAGTCGATTCTACCAAGCCTATAGTTATATTGGATGAGATACACAAATACAGGCAGTGGAAAAATTATTTAAAAGGCATATATGACGAGTTTAAAAATGAGTATATTTTTCTTGTCTCGGGCAGTGGGCGACTTGATACCTATCAAAAAGGCGGGGATTCTCTTGCCGGAAGGTATTTTAAATTTCATCTTTTCCCCTTTACAATTGCTGAATTAAGCAGGGAAAATAGGACTTTTAATGATTTTATAGATAATCCATTAAAAGATTTTGATATAAACAAAAAACTATCTACAAAGAAGATATGGAATGCTCTTTTTAACACAGGTGGTTTCCCTGAGCCTTTTGTAAAAGGGACAAAAGTGTTTTTAACCAGATGGTCTTCAAACTATTACCATCAGATTGTTCGGGAGGACATTAGGAATGTATCGGATATAAGAAAAATTAATTCTGTGGATTTATTGTTCTCTTTACTTCCGTCAAAAGTTGGAAGCCCTTTGTCTATTAATAATCTCGCTCAGGATATTCAGACAGCGTTTGACAGCATAAAAAGCTGGCTGGCGTTATTTGAATCTTTTTATCTTATTTTTATGATATCGCCATGGACAAGAAAAATAAGCAGAGCGATTTCAAAGGAGAAAAAGCTTTATCTTTTTAATTATACGGAAATTCAGGATAAAGGAAGTATGTTTGAAAATATGGTTGCTCTTGAGTTGTTCAGGGCTATAAATAACTGGAATGATTATGGACTTGGAAGATTCACTCTGCATTTTATACGAAATAAGGAAAAGGAAGAAGTTGACTTTCTTATAGCGGATAAGAATAATCCTGTTTTGCTTGTAGAAACAAAATTTTCGGATGAAGCAGTCTCAAAAAGTTTGCTGCATTTTCAAAATTATTTGGACGTTCCTGCAGTTCAACTTGTTAATAGCGAGAATACTTACAGATATTTTAAAAATGGCAAGAACAATGTATTGATTGTAACCGCTCATCAATGGTTATCTTCTCTTCCTTAATCTGATTGAGGGCATAATTGTCCTGTTAAATAAATTAATGTATTATATTTGGCAAAACGGATGTATATAAGATAAAATGAGAAAAACTTAGGAGAAAGACATAATGCGAGAACTGGTTTTAGTAACGGGCGGGGCGGGCTTTATTGGTTCGCATATTGTTGATGAATTAGTAAAGAGGGGTTATAGAGTTAGAGTGCTGGACAATCTTGATCCTCAGGTGCACGGAGATAATGCAGGTATTCCTGAATACCTTAGTAAAGAAGCGGAATTTATAAAGGGGGATGTTCGGAATTCTGAAGATGTCAGAAAAGCAATAGATGGTGTTGAGATAATTTTTCATGAAGCTGCTGCTGTTGGCGTTGGGCAGTCAATGTATGAAATTAAGAAATATATGGATGTTAATACACTCGGCACTGCTAATTTACTTGAACAGATAATAAAGCGTAAAAGCAAAATTAAGAAACTAATTGTAGCGTCTTCTATGTCAATATATGGAGAAGGTGAGTATCAGTGTTCTAAATGCGGCAAAATATCGCCAAAATTAAGACCTGTTGCTCAGTTGGGAAAAAGGCAGTTTGAAATGAAATGCCATATCTGCGGTGAAGATGCCGAACCAATTCCCACTAACGAAGAAAAACCATTAAATTCAACATCGATTTATGCGATATCAAAAAAAGATCAGGAAGAGATGTGCTTATGTATTGGCAGGGCATACAACATACCGACAGTTGCGCTGAGATACTTCAATACATATGGTCCAAGACAGGCATTATCCAATCCATATACAGGAGTTGCGGCTATTTTCTCATCAAGGCTTCTTAATAATCATACTCCAATAATATATGAAGACGGTCTTCAGAGCAGGGATTTTGTGCATGTGTGTGATATTGCGCAGGCGAATATGCTTGCAATGGAATGTGATAAAGCCAACTACGAAATGTTTAACGTTGGAACAGGGAGAAGGCTGTCTATTCTGGATATAGCGAATGCGCTTATGAGCAGGCTGGATTTTAAAGGAAAGTCTGAAATTACTCATCAGTTCAGAGAAGGTGATATTTGCCACTGCTATGCTGATATTTCTAAGATAAAGGAAAAACTCGGATATTCTCCAAAGCATAAATTTGAGGATGGAATTGACGAGCTTGTAAACTGGGTAAAAGAACAGCATGCAGAGGATAAAGTTGAACAGGCAAGAGTGGAACTTAAAAAGAGAGGATTAACAAAATGAAAGTATTAATAACAGGAGGCTGTGGATTTATTGGCTCGCATCTGGCAGAAAAATTGCTTAGTATTGGACATGAAGTTTACGCAATAGATGACTTATCGACAGGCAGTATTAACAACATAGGGCACCTTCGCGCAAATCCGAAGTTTCATCTCAATATCGACACAATTACAAATGAGACATTGCTTTCCTCAATAGCGAACAAAGTGGATTTGATATATCATCTGGCGGCTGCGGTTGGAGTTCAACTGGTTGTGAAAAGTCCCGTTAAAACAATTGAAATCAATATGCATGGGACAGAGGTTGTATTAAAGGCTGCGGCAAAGAAAAAGACGAAGGTATTAATTGCATCAACTTCAGAGGTGTATGGGAAAAGTGAGGAATTGCCGTACAGAGAAGATGACAGTTTTTTAATTGGCTCTTCAACACTGGGAAGATGGTCTTATGCGTGTTCCAAGGCGCTGGACGAATTTTTGGCAATGGCATATTGGAAAGAGAAGAAACTGCCGATTGTAATAACCAGATTCTTCAACACGATTGGACCAAGACAAACAGGTCAATACGGAATGGTTGTTCCCACATTCATAAAACAGGCTTTATCCGGAAAACCGATAACTGTGTATGGGGATGGTGAGCAGTCACGTTGCTTCACATTTGTTGGAGACGTAGTCAACGCGATAATTGCTTTAATGGAAAAGGATAAGGCGGTCGGTGAAATATTCAACATTGGAAATACAGAAGAGATAAGCATAGAAAACCTGGCAAAGAAAATAAAACAATTGACAAACAGTTCTTCGAAAATAGTTCATATTCCTTATGATAAAGCTTATGAACAGGGTTTTGAAGATATGCGCAGAAGAATACCGGACATATCCAAATTATCCCGAATGCTTTCGGAAATGGGCGACTTTCCAAAACATGGATTGGATGAGACATTGAAATTGATAATAAGGAATTTTGAGGTTTGAATTAAATCGGGGAGATGTTATGAAAGGAATAATTCTATCAGGCGGGACAGGCACAAGGCTTTATCCTCTGACAAAAGTTATTAATAAGCATCTCTTGCCTGTCGGGAAAAAGCCTCTTATTTATTATGCGATTGAGCAGCTGGTTAATGCAAATATTACAGAAATATTGATAGTGACCGGGGTTGATCACATGGGGGATATGGTTAATGCGCTTGGCAGCGGAAAAGAGTTTGGATGCGAATTTACATATAAGGTTCAGGATGAAGCCGGTGGAATTGCGCAGGCAGTAGGGCTTGGAGAGAAATTCTTAGAGGGGGATAAAATTATTGCAATATTGGGAGATAATTTATTTGGGGATGATTTAAGTATTTACATTGACGAATACAGAAAACAGAAGATGGGTGCAAGGGTTTTGCTGAAGGAGGTAGAGAATCCAGTACGATTTGGTGTGGCGGAGATTGTTGATAATAAGATTAAAGGAATTGAAGAAAAGCCGAAAAGACCTAAGAGCAAGTATGTAGTAACGGGAGTATATATGTACGATAAAAAAGCGTTTGAGATAATCAAGGGATTAATGCCTTCTACAAGGGGAGAGCTTGAGATTACAGACGTAAATAATAAATATATAGAACAGGGGGATATGACATATCGTATTCTAAAAGGATGGTGGATAGATGCCGGCACTTTTGAATCCCTTAAAATGGCTAATGAGCTAATTGAAAAAAAGGAAGTATAAGAATTGAAGATATTATTAACAGGTTCAAAAGGTATGCTGGCAAAGGAATTTGTTTCCGAGTGCCGGAACAGGAAAGATTATACAATTATTGCTCCTGATGAAGAAGAGTGCGATATAGCGGATATCTCTTCTATTAAAAATGCGGTAAAGAACATTAATCCTAAAGTTTTGATAAATTGTGCCGCGTATACCGATGTTGACGCATGTGAGAGTAATAAAGAGAAAGCCTTTAGTATTAATGGCGAAGGAGTAAAAAATCTCGTACAGGTTTGTAGTGAAAATGGCATACTGCTCGTGCACTTCTCTACGGATTTTGTGTTTGACGGTAAGAAGGAATCTCCATACACAGAAGAAGATAAACCGAATCCGCTCAGCATATATGGAGCATCCAAGCTTTTAGGAGAGAAGAATCTATTAAATTCGGATATCAGATTTTTTTTGATAAGAACTTCATGGATGTATGGAAAGGGGAATAACTTCGTGAAAGCTGTTACAAACAAAGCATCTGATCAATCTGAGATCAGTGTTGTTGATGATCAAGTTGGAAATCCTACATGGACAAGAGATATTGTTGATATTACCTTGAGATTACTTGAGACAGAACAGTATGGAATATATAACTATTCAAATGAAGGAGACTGTAGTTGGTATGAGTTTGCTTGCGAGATTATAAAGATTCTTCGAAATTCGGGAAACAAGTTTCGTAACACAAAGGTAATACCGATTAAAAGCGCTCAACTAAAAAGAGCGGCAAAGAGACCTGCATACTCTGCTTTGAGCAAGACTAAAATTAAAACTGTAATCGATGTTAAAATTCCACACTGGCGGAAAAGTTTGGAGAGATTCTTAATTGGAGGAAATAAATAATGATTAATGGTGTTAAAGTAAAAAAGCTGAAGGCAATTCCGGACGAGCGCGGACATATTATGGAGATATTCCGTGAGGACGACGAAATTTTCGAAAAGTTTGGACAGGTCTATATGACTACTGCTTATCCCTGCGTTGTCAAAGCATGGCATTATCATAAGAAACAGACAGATAATTTTGCGTGTGTCAAAGGAATGATGAAGGTAGTTCTTCATGACAGCAGAACCGATTCTTCTACAAAGGGAGAAATTAATGAATTTTTTATAGGCGAGCATAATAACTTGCTTATACAAATTCCTAAGATGGTAACACATGGTTTTAAATGTGTAAGTGAAGGCGAGGCTATAATAGTTAACTGCACTACAGAATGTTATAACCCCAAAAATCCCGATGAATACAGAATGGATCCGAATAAAAACGATATTCCATATAATTGGGAGAGAAAAAACGGCTGATGAAAATGAATCTATTAGTTACCGGCGGATGTGGTTTTATAGGGTCTAATTTTATACGATACGAGTTAGAAAAATATAGCTCTATAAATATTGTAAATCTGGATAAGTTGACATATGCAGGAAATTTAGAAAATCTTCTGGATGTTCAAAAAAACCATGCGAATAAATACGCATTCGTTAAAGGAGATATCTTAGACGCAGAATTGGTCATGCGGATTATTACAGAAAACAAAATTGATACAATTATTAATTTTGCCGCTGAATCACATGTGGACAGAAGCATCATAGATTCAGCTGAGTTTATGAGAACCAATATACTTGGGGTGCAGACTCTTCTTGAGGCTGCAAAACAGTTTGGCATTAAGCGATTCATACAGATTTCAACAGATGAAGTATATGGAGACCTTCCTGATGATGGCTATTTTAAGGAGGAAACTCCCCTATCGCCAAACAGTCCCTACTCCGCAAGCAAAGCGTCAGCTGATATGCTTGTCAAGGCTTACTATCACACATATCAATTGCCTGTCATAATTACACGATGTTCAAATAATTACGGTCCATATCAATTTCCTGAGAAACTAATTCCACTAATGATTGCAAATGCTCTTCAGTCTAAGACACTGCCTATTTATGGAGATGGAACAAATGTAAGGGACTGGATTCATGTAATAGATCACTGCAGGGCTATTGATTTGGTTGCGCAGAAAGGGGAAATGGGAGAAGTCTATAACATAGGCTCCAATAATGAGAGAACTAACATAGATATCGCCGGATTTATTTTGGAAAAGTTAAAAAAACCGAAAACATTAATAAAATTTGTAAAGGACAGACTGGGACATGATCGTCGTTATGCTATCAATGCAGATAAGATAAAAAACCAATTAGGATGGAAACCTGTTTACGATTTTGATGATGGACTGGAAACAACTATTTCATGGTATGTTGAGAATGAAAGCTGGTGGAAGAGAATAATTGGGTTATGAATGTTGCTATTGCTTTTACGGCTCTTGCCGAAGGTTCGGGAATTTCTGAAGTAGTTGCCGCGCATGCAAATCAATTATATAAATACGATGATGTAAGTGTCAGTATTCTTACACTGTCTTTCTCTCACAAACATCTGAATCACGGGATTCCTGTAATAATTCCGCTGGATATTCCAAGAGGTCGTAACTATCTGTTTACCAAGCCGTTTATGAAGCCGATTGCAAATATATTCTTCAAAAGGGCTTTAGAAATTATAAGACCTGATGTTGTAAATGTTCATTATCCTCCTTTAGATGACTTTGTTATAAAGAATAGAAAAAAATTCGGCTATAAGGTTGTTTATTACTACCATAATATCACAGATCCCAATATGTATGCAGGTTATGAAAGAGAACGGAGAATTCTGGAAAACGAAAGAATGATAAAGAATGTATTTGAAGCAGATAAAGTTATCACAAACTCAGACTTCACTAAAAATTACCTTCTGTCGGAATTCTCAATAGACAGCACGGTTATTACGCCCGGTATAGATTTTCAGGTATTTAGGAAAGAAGAGAAAAAGCTAAATTTACATCATCCGGCATTACTTCATATCGGAAGAATAGTAAAACATAAAGGCATAGACCTGCTGTTAAATTCGTTTGAGCAGATTTTAAAAAAAATCCCCGAAGCGCATCTCTATGTTATCGGGAAGTCTGATAATGATGGTTACTCAGAACTGATCAGGCAGAGAGCTAAGGAAATTGGAAATGTTTATCTGCTTGGACATCTCCCGGTAGAAGATGTAATGTCATATTATAGATCTGCCGATTTATTCACATGCGCATCTATATATGAAGGATTTGGAATGCCATTTATGGAAGCGCAGGCAAGCGGTCTGCCGTGTGTTGGATTTAATACCGCAAGCATCCCTGAAGTTGTTATAGATAATGAAACAGGTATTCTTGTAAAAACTAAAGATACCAAAGCATTTTCAGAAGCAGTAATTGAGCTTATCTCAGACAATAAAAAAAGAGAACAATTTTCAAAAAAAGCGGTTGAACATGCGCGCAATTATGACTGGGCGGAAATAGTAAAAAAACTGCATGCAGAATATGGTAAGTTAAATGCCAAATAACAAAATCCCAATGTTCAAAATAGGTATTATATCTCCTGTACTGATGCCTGATGATGTAGGAATGGCTATCTCTAATTGGACTAAGTTTAAGTGGCTGTTAGAGAAGGGCATTGATGTAAAGATGATTGGATTCTCTCCGAAGATGTCAACAGAAGAAATACCTCAAATGTACAGGCATCCGAATATAAAGAGAATAACTCCCTTCTTCAGAAGAAACAAGTTGGGATTTTTGCACAAAATTCTGGATATCTTAATGCTGTACAGGGAAATCTCAAAGTTTGCAGAAGACCGTGACATAATAGAGATACACGGCTGGAGCTTGTGGAATACGGCTTTGATACTTGCGTGGCATAGATTAAGAAAAAAGAAGGTAATACAGGTATTTGTCGGAAGAGACGGGTGGGATTATATACCTACGAAATTTTTTGATCTAAAAAGAATAATAAATAGACGATATACTACGATTGCCAACAGCTATTGTCTCAAAGAGGACTTAATTAGAAAAGGGCTGAGAATTGATGGTGTAATATGGACTGAGGTAAATAGAAACTTATTTCTTCAGGACGAATACTGTGGAAAGAAAAATCACACAATAACGGTAAAAGACCTATATCCTATAGGCGGGGCTGATATTGTTCTGGAGGCAATTGGCGTACTAAAAAAGAGAGGAGTTGAGGTAAAACACAAATTTCTTGGAGAAGGACCTTTGCTTGATTCTTTAAAAAATCGCTGTAAGGAACTTGGAATTGAGAGAAATGTTGAATTTATGGGGCATGTGAAACACCATGAGGTCTCTCGATATCTAAAGGATGCTCAAATAAAAATATTGGGAAGCAGGATCGAGTCATGTCCGCATGTTGTCGGCGAAGCAATGATAATGGGTCCTGTAGTTGTTTCTACTCGATGTAGAGGTTCTGAAGAAATTATTCAAAACGGAGAGACAGGAATTATTGTAAAAGAAAATACACCGGAAGCGATTGCATCTGAGGTAATGAGTCTTCTGGCAGATAAGCGCAGAATCGAGACTATCAGGGAAAATGCAAGAAAATTTGTAATAAAGAACTTAATAGAAGAAGTGATATTTGAGAAATTTGTTTTTGTGTATAAAAAGCTTCTGAAAGAAGGAGTGAGAAATGAGCTGCAACTTGATAATTTTACCATGCAGAAAATCGTAGACAACGGACTTGAGAATAAAGTCATGATGCAGGGAAACATACTAACGGATAAATTCTAATTCCAAAGAATCCAGTGTTTTTATTATAATCCTTAATCATAATGGCAAAGAAGATACTATTGAATGCCTTGAATCCATAAAAGCGCAAACATATAAGAATTATAAAGTTTGTGTTGTTGATAATGCGTCTACGGATGGCTCTCAGGAGCATTTTGAGAAAAATTTTCCATGGATAATGTTAATTGAAAACAAAACTAATTTGGGGTTTTCCGAAGCTAGTAATATAGCCATAGAGTGGGCTATGAAGATAGGGTATGATAGTGTCTTGTTACTAAATAATGATACTAAAGTTGCGCCTGATATGTTAAGCGAGTTAATAAAACCCATGAAAATTAATTTAACAATAGGCATTATCGGACCTAAAATGTATTATTATGACAAGAAAAACACTTTGTGGTTTGCAAGAGGTAAAATGAACTGGAGAACCGGAGTGACGTCGCATATCGGAGGGATGAAGCAAGATTATGGACAATATGATGAGATATGTGATTCTGACTTCATAAGTGGCTGCGCACTGCTTATCCATAGAAATGTTATCAGTAAAATTGGATTAATGGATGAACGTTATTTTTACTATCAGGAAGACATAGACTACTGCACGAAGGCGATAAAAGCCGGATTTAAATGCATAGTTGCGCCAAAAGCAAAACTGTGGCATAAAGTAGCAAGAACAAGCGGTGGTTCTGAAAATCCCTTTGGAGCTTTTTATAAAACAAGAAACAGAATTATTTTTATGAAAAAAAACGCAACCATTCCGCAGATAATCAGCTTCTCATGGTATTTCTTTGTAGAGAACACAATACATATATTGTCCGCAGTAAAAAGAAGAAATTTTAAAATAATCATGCCCAGAATAAAGGGAATTATTGCGGGAATATTTTACTTGACGAGTTAATATTACACGGTATAATTGACCTATGGAGTTAAAAAGGTTATTATCTTTGCCTGTTGGCAAAAATAGTTTTTTTCTGTTTGGTCCAAGACAAACAGGGAAGACAACGCTTGTAAAAAAATCCATTAAGAATCTTAAAATATTTGAAATAAATCTTCTGCATAACGAAACCTTTCTTAAATACAAGACAAATCCTTCCCTTTTCAGAAAAGAAGTTATTTTCTTTATGACTGATGAAAAAACGGGAATTGTATTTATTGATGAAATACAAAAATTACCTGAATTGCTTGATGAAATACATGACCTGATTGAAAAGTATAGAGGGAGGATTTCTTTTATACTGACAGGATCCAGCGCGCGAAAATTAAAGAGGGTTTCTGCAAACCTACTTGGCGGACGCGCGTGGTCTTTCTCGCTTTTTCCTTTTACGCATCAGGAAATGGGTAAATACTTTTCTCTTCCCAATGTTCTTCAATACGGGTCATTGCCACATTTACTTGGGTTAAATAAATTTGATGCTATTCGAACATTAAACGCATATACTGGCACATACTTAAAAGAAGAGATTACTGATGAGGCTCTGGTAAGAAATCTTAGCGCCTTTAGCCGATTTCTTGACTTAGCAGCTGATAACAGCGGAGAAATTGTTAGTTATTCTACATTAGCTCGGGAAATCGGACTTGCATCTAAAACCGTTAAGGAGTATTACCAAATAATGGAAGATACCTTGATTGCGTTTCGTCTTGAACCATATCTTAAAAGTGCTAGAAAAAGAATGATTATGCATCCAAAATATTATTTATTCGACACAGGCGTTATTAACAGTATTTGCGGGCGGCTTGCTTCCACGCTAAAATCCAAAACGTATATTTACGGTAAGCTTTTTGAGCATTTTATTATTCTGGAGGTCAACCGATTTATCAAGTATCTAGAGAAACCATGGCGGATTTACTTCTGGCGCACGTCTCACGGAGCAGAAGTGGATTTGATCATAGAACTGCCGGAAAAGAAATTATACGGCATTGAAATAAAGAGCGCAGAATATGTAAGTCATAAGGATGTTAAGGGATTAAAACAATTTTTAAGCGATTATCCATATGCTAAAGGTATCTGCGTATGCAATGCTCAAAACCCATACGAAGAAGAAAACATATACTTTTTACCATGGCGATATTTTTTCGCAAAAGACATTAAAGTGCTGGAAGAAATTTTAAAATAATTATGCCAAGAATAAAAGGAATTGCTGCGGGGACATTGTGTAGATTATGAATGTTTGCTTAATATATCCAACAAGTGAAAATCCAAAATGGGGGAATGGAATATGGCCTCCTTTGGGCATTGCATATATCGGATCTGTTCTCGAAAAAAAAGGGCATATTGTACATCTTATAGATGAAGAAATAATATTCCATAAACATAAAGATAATATTAAAAAGACAATAGACGAAGAAACGTGTCTATTGAAAGAAATAAAACCGGATATTGTCGGGGTTACAGCAACAACTGCATTGATAAAACCGGCATATCGCACATCAAGGCTGGTGAAAAAACTTTTTCCTGATATCAGGATTGTTCTTGGCGGAAATCATGCGTCTATATTTTCTGAAGAAATTCTTGCAGAATGTGAATCAATAGACATTACTGTCAGAGGAGAAGGAGAATATACAATGTGTGAGTTAACGGAGGGACAATCACTCAGTAGCATAAAAGGCATATCGTATAGGAATAATGGCAGAATAGTTTCTAGCTCTGATAGAGACCCTATAGAGAATCTTAATTTGCTGCCGTTTCCTGCAAGGCACCTTCTTGATATGGAATACTATACGCAAAAAGCATCAAATATTATAAGAGGTTATCAGCTGAGAGCAACTTCAATAATGACCACAAGAGGTTGTCCTTTTAAATGCACATTCTGCGCAGGAAGCAAAGTCTTTGGCAAAAAAGTAAGATATCTTTCTCCAGAACGTGTTATATCAGAACTTGAACAACTTGTTATGGATTATAAGGTAGAAGGTGTTTATTTTACGGATGATATGTTTTTGAGTGATGAAAAAAGGGCGCATGAAATTTTGGAATTAATGATAAAGAGAAATTTACATAAGAGGCTCAAATGGGGTGCTCAGGCTAAAGTAAATGTTGTTACAGAGGACTTGTTAGGTCTGATGAAGAAAGCGGGTTGTGTTCAGATTGAGTATGGATTTGAGTCAGGTTCTCAGAAAGTATTGGATAAACTAAACAAAAAAACAACCGTGGAACAGAATTATAGAGCTGCTAGATTAACTAAACAGGCTGGTATTCGTTTTCTTGCCAATATAATAGTCGGCACTATAGGAGAAACAGAGCAGGACATTAAAGAAAGCATAAAATTCTTACGCGCTGTGAAGCCAAACCATATTTCAGTGTATAAACTCATTCCCCTTCCTGCAACAAAAGTTTTTGAGGAATTGGAGAATAAGAAGATGATTTTAAGGGATTGGGACATATATATAAATGATAATACGGAACAGAATTTTACCAGTATTTCCAGCAAGAAGTTAATGGAGATGTTGAATGATATACAAACTAATATAGTGATGCCGAACAATAACGTTAATTATATAAGATATAATTTGTTTCGAACAATTAAAGCATGGCGTCTTTTAGCGTCTATTCTTCTGAAGCATCCAAAGAGATTATATGTAATATCCAAATATTGGACAGATAGGAAACGGAGTTAAAAAAATGAAATTATTCAAGAAAATGCATGCTAATTTAAAAGATAAAAAAAACACAACTGTGAAATTTATTAATTTTCTGGTGATTTATTTACAGACAAATTTTTTGCATAATTCAAAAGTGTATGGATTCCCAACTTCTTTATCAATCGATCCTGTCAATGTATGTAATCTACAATGTCCTCTTTGCCCTACAGGAAGGAAGGGTAAAATGGCAGAAAAGAATTTTATGAGTTTTGGTATGTTTAAAAAAATCATAGATGAGGTCGGAAAATATTTATACAAGACGGATTTGTATAATTGGGGAGAGCCGTTTCTTAATAAAGAACTTATTAAGATGATAAAATATGCTGTTGGGGCTGGAGTGAAAGTTGATATAAGTTCTAATTTGAGTCTTGATATAGATTCTTATGTTACAGATATAGTAGACAGCGGTTTGAACGAGTTAATAGTTTCAGCAGCAGGATCAACTGAAAAAGAATACGAAAAATATAATATAGGCGGAGATTTTAAGAAAGTTATGAAAAATGTGGATCTAATAGCAAAAGAAAAACGAAACAAAAATAGTAAAACCCCAACTCTCGTATGGAGATATCTTGTAACCAAATATAACGAGAACGGGGTAAAAGAGGCTCTAAGGACATATAAAAGTAAAGGGTTTGATTCAATCTTAATTTCCACACTTCATCTGGATATGGGAGGGGAGATTACAAGAGATGTAAGAAGCAGAATTGAAGAATTCAAAGATTGGCTTCCTGAAGAAAATGAGAAGTACTCGGGATATGACATTCAAAGTAAGGCAAGAATTAGACAAAATACTTGCGATAGATTATGGAGAACATCCGTAATAAGTCCAAGCGGAGAGGTGTTCCCGTGCTGTGCGGTATATGGCGATAAATATGCTTTTGGAAATATTCGAAAAACAATGTTTAGTCAGATATGGAATAATAAATACTACCGAGGCGCAAGAAATTCAGTATCTGGCAAAAATAAGCATAAGACTCATACGATATGCGATATATGCAAAAAAAATGGATATTTGGACGTCTCAACTATATGAAAATTGCTATTGTAACCCCTCACATTTTCAATCCCAGCGGTATCGGCAGTATGTGCAATGATTTAACTTCTGAATTAATTAAAAATGGTTATGAAGTCAGTATCTTTACTTTTGACATGCTTTCGCAATATAAGCTGAATAAAATAAATAAAAATGCCAAAATATATATTATGAAAAATAGAATTATCCCAAGCATTAATAAGGCGCGTAAAAAATACAACATAAAAAGAATAAACTGGTTATTGGATAAGTATTATCATGTGCTCACGTTGTTCGAAATTTTTAAGACAATGATTTCTAACCTTTTTTCTGCGGATTTAATACATATACATGGATATACAGACCTGACAAAAATGGGGTTTATTGCAGGCAAAATTCTCAGGAAACCTATTATTCTTCACTTTCATGGAACAGACGTATGGTACTATAAAAAAAGTTTTTTCAACCTTTATAAAAAAATTATCTACAATGTTGATAAAGTTGTCTGTGTCAGTGAATGTCTTCGGGATAAGCTGTTAAGGGATACAGGAGTTAAGAGCGATGTAATGCCTTATATAGTCAGTGAATTTTTTATATCACAAAGAGGAAAGCGTTCAAACTTTCTTAGAAAGAAATTTAATGCGGATAAAGTATTGTTGAACGTTAAGGGGCTGATACCAATATACGGACACGAACTTCTAATAAAAAGCTTACCGGATATCCTCAAGAAATATTCCGAGCTAAAGTTAGTGTTAACAGGAGAAGGTCCTTTATTTAAAGAATTACAAGAATTAATTGCTACGCTTCATTTGGAAAAGAACGTAGTGTTTGCGGGTTTTAAGAGTCATGAGAAATTAGTAGATTTTTATGCTGCTTCAGATATTTTCATATTAGCATCACAACTTGACGCCAGACCAAATGTGATATTGGAGTCTTTATCATGCGGAACGCCTGTCATTACAACTAATAATCCAGGAGGCATTGAATTAGCTGGTCAATATTCAGAGGATGTTACCGTTATAAAGGAGGACACTCCAAAAACTCTCGCAAATGCGGTAATAAAACTGCTGGATGAAGATAGAAAGGTTAAAAAAAGCACTATTGTGAGCATTGCTGAACAATTAAATAAAGAAGTTGTTACACAGAGATTTATGAATATTTATAACAAAATTATCAAGCAGCACAAGAAAAGAGCATGCTGAAAAAAGCAAGCCGTAAAAAGTTAAATTATACAACAATGCCACAGCACAGAAGAACTTTTCTATACTGTGGCATGTTAAAAAAACTATCTTGTCAAACCAAACTCTATTTTTACTCCTGCTATAACTGAAGGTTTATCCAGCATATCTTCTACGCCGGCAATTAGATAGTAGTCCTTGTCTTCCAATATTTTATAACTCAGGTTTGCTCTAAGAAAGAATGGGGAGCTGTAAACGGCGCTGTGTCCTTCAACCGTAATACTGGTTTTTTCATCAGGAAGCATATAATCTATGCCAATTCCTAAGCCTGAATTTATAATACCGCCTCTGAGCGTTAGATTATTATCTAAATATTTGGACGCAATTTGCACATCGTACTCAAGATATTGAACGTTTCTTCTGTCTCTTCGTTTATATGGATTTGATCCTTTTAAATCTATTTTGCTAATTCCAATAAGATAATATCTATCCTCGGAAGGCTCAAGTCTTGCGTAAACTTTGGTTCTTGGCATTTTGTTTCTAAGAGACCAAACACTTTCAGCTCCTATCCATGTTGTCTCTTCTTCTGTTATTATTGTAGTCTCCTGAACCTCTATTACATCTACTTCCTCAATGACCGCCTGTGTTTTTTCCTGTGGCTGAGATGCCTCCTCCTTCTTTGGAAGCCCGCCTGCGTACACTAAACTAAAACATACACCAGCCAGTACCAGTCCCAACCCAACTCTAGATAAAGATTTCATTTTTTCTCCTCCCAATTAGTTATATACAATTTGAGTATATATTACATACCCTCTTCTTGTCAATCTGAAACAAGCGCAGAAGCGGGAACTTCAGAATCATCTTCCGGTTTGCTTTCCTTATAGTCTCAATATATAATAAATAAATGATTGCTGTTCGAAAAATTACTGATTATATAAAGAAAGTGCTTAACTCACTTTTAAGTAATAATTTTGCTTTTATAGGGCTGTTGGTTCTAAGCTTTTTATGCATTGGATTTCTGAATATTCTAACGCACGAAATGTGGCGGGATGAACTTCAAGCCTGGCTCATTGCCAAGGATAGCGTCTCTATTATGAACCTGTTTAGTAATCTGAGATACGAAGGGCATCCTGCGTTGTGGCATATATGTCTTTACTTTATCAGCAGGTTTACAAGTCAGCCAATTGCGATGCAATTTTTTCACTTACTATTAGCTGCAACAACAATATACATTTTTACAAGATTTTCACCATTTACAAAGTTACAAAAGATATTATTTGCTTTTGGTTACTTTCCTCTTTATGAATACGCTGCCATAAGCAGAAATTATGCAATGGGTGTTCTGTTTATCTTTTGCTTCTGCGCAGTGTTTCGAACCCGTACCAAAAACTACCTCGTTCTATCCTGTATTCTGTTCCTGCTTGCTCAAACCAGTGTCTACGGCTTAATGATCGCTATCTGTTTTGGATTTACGCTGATCATGGAATATGTTCTTGATAGGAACCTGCGAAAATTATTGAGCGCAAGAAGAACGGAACTTGTTATCTGTATGTGCATATTTATTCTTGGTACTATAATTACGGTTCTCCAACTTATCCAGCCCATTGATAGCGGAGGAAGAATATGGGGAATGAATATTGATTTAAGACGCATCACACATGTAATTGCAATTCCATGGAAAGCTTATATTCCTGTACCGGAATTCATGAATACTAAATTTATTACTTCCACAATACTCCCTTCCAGAATCGTTGCTGCAATTTTATCTATCCTATTGTTATGTTTCTCTTTTTTGCTTTTTGTGCGAAAACCTGTTGTAGCTTTTTTATATACTTCTACAACTATCGTTCTCCTAATATTTTCCTATTTCATATACTTTGGTGAGTTGAGACATCATGGGCATCTGTTTATCTTGTTTATTGCATGTTTGTGGATCTCAGATTATTATACCGATACAAAACTAAAATCGCGATTATTTAACAATCTGGCTGGATTTTGCGAAAAATACAAAAACAGGTTTCTTGTTGGGATTCTATCAATCCATCTCGTTCTTGGCATTGTTGCAAGCGGAGCGGATTGGTTTTATCCATTTTCCGCAGGCAAAGAAACAGCAAAATTCATCAAAGATAAACAAATGGATAATATGTTAATGCTTGGAGATATGGATTTTCCGGCATCTGTTATAGCCGGTTATCTCAATCGTAAGATTTATTATACGCAAAGTAACAGATTTGGATCTTTTATTTTATGGAATAACAATAGAGGTGACCACAGCGCGTTGGAAATTATAAAAAAAGCTCAGGAATTGACAGCGAAGGGGAAAGAAGACATATTGCTTATTATGAATTACGAACTAGATATATCTTCTGTCCTAAATCCTATTGTCAAAATTAAAGAATTCAAAAAAAGCATTGTACCTAATGAGAAGTATTATCTATATCTTATGAGTTATGATACAGGGAGAAGATCATGTCGGATCAAAAAATAGCTATTATAATTGGAGCAGGTCCTGCAGGTTTAACGGCAGCTTATGAACTGCTAAATAAAACAGATATAAAACCTATTATCTATGAGATGACAGAAGATATTGGCGGTATTTCCAAGACAATAAATTATAAAGGTAATAGAATAGACATAGGAGGGCACAGATTCTTTTCTAAATCTGACAGAGTTATGCAGTGGTGGCGGAATATTCTTC
>CAZMXO010000004.1:0-24334 GCA_964570265.1 uncultured bacterium | reverse complement strand
CTTCAATGCTTTTAGCATGTAACCAGTCTTTGTCAAAGTTTGCGTCTTGTGTAATTTGTGCAATTGCTGATAAAGCGCGCAGATGAAAATTCCTTTCATCACGTGTGCCAACTAATATGAATACAGCATAAACAGGTGTTGATGACTCTATAAAGTTAATACCTGCTTCGCATCTTACTATAACTAGTTCGAATTTGTGGTTGCCGTCAATAATTATATGTGGGATCGCCAGTCCCGGCTTTATTACTGTTGTTGAAGCTTTCTCCCGCGCAATTAAAGAATCAAGCAATTGTTTGACGTTCATGTTTAATCTGCTGGCGAATTTCTCTGCAATAATTGTGAAGAATTCTTTAAGTGTAGCTTGTTTTGTTATATCAATTACTTCGCATTTTTTTACTAATTCGTCAAATCTATCTTCTATTATTTTATCCCGTTCTTTTAGAACTTCGCGCAGCTCAGCTCCTAATGAATCACCTGCAATCTCTTTGGCAGTTATGCGCTCAACAATATGTATTAAAGCAGACTTGCGCATGGATATCTTACGAACATAAATCCTATGCCATAGAATACTGGCAAGTATAAAGCTTCCCGTTCCAAAGATCGCTATAGTGCCCATCTCATATATTAGAAACCCATAACAGATGATTCCTGCTATTTGTAACCAGGGATACAATGGCGAGCGGAATGTTGGCTTGTAATTTAAAATTTTGCTTTCACGCATAATAATGCATGCCAGTATTCCCAGCATAAATAATATAATTTTCATAACAGATGCTACTTTTACAAGACTTTCTAGATTTAGAAACATTATAGTTGTTATCATGAAAATTCCTGTAAATATTATAGAAAAGTGCGGCGTGTTGAATCGTTTGCTTATATTTGCAAAAAACCCGGGCAGGATCTGATCGCGGCTCATTGCCATAGGAAAACGTGATGCAGCCAATATACCAGCATTAGCAGTAGAAATAAAAGCAAGTATTGCAGCGATTGCCATAACCCAGCTGCCAATTCTACCAAATATTTTATATCCACCGATTGATATTGGAGTCAAGGAATTTGCCAGCTCGTGCTTGTCCAGCAGACCCACTGTTACAAAAATTACTAAACCATAGAGAAATAGTACAACGCAGAATGCCAGTATCATTCCGTACGGGATATTCTTTGTAGGATTCTTTACCTCTTCCGCAACACTTGCAACCTTTGTCAATCCGCCAAATGATATAAAGACCATACCTGCTGCTGCAAACAGTGCGTGGTTGTCAGACAGTTTAAAAGGAGTGTATCTATTAACATCAATAAACATTGTCCCGCGAGATATATATAAAACTAATAAGCTGATGAGAAGGATTACAAATAAAACCTGAAACTTTCCTGTGAATTTAACGCTTGTCAGGTTAAGAATTATAAAAAATACACAGAATCCCACAGCAATGAGCTTAATTTGCCAATCTGTAATGTTTGGGTTGATCAATGTTGCAAATACACCAATGCCAACTAATGAGAACGCGCTTTTAAGACTGAGTGAAAGCCAACTGGCGAATCCACCTATTGTGCCTGCCGCTGAGCCCATGCTGCGCTCAATAAAGAAATAATCGCCACCGGCTTTAGGCATGGCTGTAGTCAATTCAGCTTTAGCAAATAATGCAGGTAAAACGAGTATACCTGCCAGGATATAGACTAGAATCACTGCCGGGCCAACTTTAGCATAAATTAGTCCTGGAAGGATAAACAGTCCTGAGCTGATCATTGCGCCAGCAGCAATGCAAAATACATCAATGCCGCCAAGTTGTCGGATTAATTTCTTATACATAAACTTATTTCTTATTGTGAGAAAACAACGCAATAAGTTGTCTTATTCTATTTGGATGTATAATGATAATAAGCAATCCCCCCACTATATTCCCTAAAGTTACAGGTATAATATTTTGGAATATTATGTAATGTTTGTAGAAGGGAACGCCTTTTACAAAAAGACCTATTGGGATTAGATACATATTTGCAACACAGTGCTCAAATCCTGACGCAACAAATACCATAATCGGCAATATACAACAGAATATTTTAGAGATAATGTCTTTTGCGAAAAATGACATAATAATAGCAAGAATAACCAGCATGTTGCAAAAGATCCCCCTAATAAAGCATTCCATAAACGGGATATTTAGCTTATTTTCAGATATTTTCACAGCTAATTGTCCTAATCTGTTGATGTTCAGCTGAGTACCCAGTAGACCTGATTTAAAGATAAGGAATGCAAATAAAAAAGAGCCAACAAAATTACCTAAATAAACAACCGTCCAATTTTTTAATATTTTATGAATTGGAAATAATGTTGATAGGGCTCCTACTATCATCATTATATTCCCAGTAAATAATTCAGCTCCTGCAATAACAACCAATACCAGTCCGATACTAAAAACAGCACCTCCAATAATCTTCCCCATGCCTTGCTCAAGCGCGACAAGAAATGCATGTCCACCTATGCTAATATATAGTCCTGCAAGAATACCTAGAAGGAACAGTTGCCAGACTTTGGTATTTGCCTTTTTAATTCCTAAGTATGATATTTTGCTCTGAACCTCTTGGGGACTTAGTTTTGGATCATATTCCCTTGGTGGTGCATTACTCAAAATATGACTCCTTTATACTTATATGTTATCTAACATTATACTGCCTAATCTCGTAATTGCGAGAACTTTCAGAAAAACGCAAGATATTACAAATTAAGGCAATATAATTTGAGAAATATAGCCATATCAAAGATATACTTCTGGAAATTTGAAAAAACAGATAGGAGTATTGGTTATGATGACAGACTTGGAAATTGCACAAGCCGCAAAACTTAAACCAATTCAGGAGATTGCTGAAAATATTGGGCTAAGAGAGGATGAATTAGAATTATATGGTAAACATAAGGCAAAAGTTATTCTTGAAGTCCAAGATAGGCTGCATACACGATCAAATGGTAAATATATTGATGTAACGGCCATTACCCCAACTCCTCTTGGTGAAGGGAAAACCGTTACAACTGTTGGGCTGAGTATGGCGCTTAACAGAATAGGCAAGAAGACAATTACTGCAATAAGACAACCTTCAATGGGTCCCACATTTGGAATTAAAGGTGGCGCAGCCGGCGGAGGGTATTCACAAGTTGTACCTATGGAGGACTTCAATCTTCATCTTACAGGGGACATACACGCTGTAGGAGTAGCTCATAACCTCCTTGCAGCATTTATTGACAACTCTCTGCAAAAAAAGAATCCATTAAATATAGATCCGTTTAGTATCACATGGCGTCGTGTTGTTGATATCAGCGATAGAGCTCTTAGAAACATTGTGATAGGATTGGGCGGCAAGATAGATGGAGTTCCCAGAGAAACTGGTTTTGATATAACTGTAGCTTCAGAGGTTATGGCAATCCTTGCTTTAACAACAGGCTTGAAAGATTTAAGAGAAAGGTTGGGCAAAATAGTTATTGGCTATACAAGAGATGCTAAGCCTGTAACGGCTGAGGATCTTAAATGTGCAGGGGCAATGACTGTTCTTATGAAAGATGCGATAAAACCAACTTTAATGCAGACATTAGAAAATACACCTGTACTTGTTCACGCTGGTCCGTTTGCAAATATTGCGCATGGCAATAGTTCTATACTTGCTGACAAGATAGGACTTAAACTGGCTGATTACGTGGTAACAGAAAGCGGATTCGGAGCAGATTGTGGTGCTGAAAAGTTTCTAAATATTAAATGCCGTTATAGTAAACTAGTTCCTGACGCAGCTGTGATAGTATGTACTGTTAGGGCACTCAAGATGCATAGCGGTGATTTTTCGGTTGTTGCCGGAAAACCGCTTGATGATGGATTAATTAGGGAAAATCTGGATGCTATTGAACGCGGAGCATGTAATCTGGAGAAACATATTGAAAATATGAAACTGTTTGGAATTCCTGTAGTGGTTGCTGTAAATAGATTTACCACTGATACGGATAAGGAGATAGAATTAATAAGAAATATAGCTAAAAGGGCTGGTGCAGAAGATGCTGTTGAGAGCACTGTATGGGCTGATGGAGGCAAGGGAGGAGAAGAGCTTGCAAAGAAGGTTGTTGAAGCTGCTGAAAAGCCAAGTAAATTCAAATTCTTGTATGATGTAGAACAATCTATAGAAGAGAAGATGACTATTATTGCAAAAAAGATTTACGGAGCCGATGGTATAGACATTTCTCCTACGGTTAGAAAGAAAATTCGTATCTATGAAGAAAATGGACTAGATAAACTTCCTATCTGTATGGCAAAGACACACCTTTCGCTTTCTCACGATCCAAAACTAAAGGGAAGACCCAAAAATTTCATAGTACCAATAAAGGATATCAGACTATCCGCAGGTGCAGGATTTCTTTATCCTCTGCTTGGAGACATGCGAACCATGCCTGGACTTCCGACCACACCGGCAGGCACAAATGTAGATATTGATAGCACAGGGAAAACCGTAGGATTATTTTAATAAGCAATCTGATTAGGAAAATAAGGCTTGTATTTTTTGGAAACTTAATTAGAATCATATTAGACTATTCCGAGAAACTAATTTAGAAAGGAGGTGTGAGGGTATGTGGAGTTTAATTGGAGGAATAATTGCTGTAGTTGTTGGAGCTATGGGATTAATAAACTGGTTTTCGCTTTTTGTGAAAGGTCTTGAGGCCACTATTCCAGCGATATTAGTTCTTGGCGGTATAGCTGCTGTTGCCGCTGGCATCAGTTCTATTAAAGACGATATCGCAGCTAAAAAAGAGAAGGATGAAGAGAAAGAGGAGCCTGCTGCTGAAGAAGTAAAGCCGGAGGAGAAAAAAGAAGAAAAAAGCGAATAGGAATTTTAAAATAGTTAGAGAAGGGACAGAGTAAGTCGCATAGCGTGTGATTAATCTGTCCCTTTTATTGTGCTTGACATAGCATGCTGTAATTGATATGTTTCCACTCAATATGTATCGTGTATAGATAAAAGTTTGGTTAATAACGTAGGAAGAAGTAATGCAAATTGGAGATGTTAAAAAGATAAGAAATATTGGCATCATGGCTCATATTGATGCGGGTAAAACGACAACAACAGAAAGAATGCTGTTCTTTGCAGGCAGAATACATCGCATAGGCGAAGTTCATGACGGGGCTGCTACAATGGACTGGATGGAACAGGAAAAAGAGAGGGGAATAACAATTACATCCGCAGCTACAACATGTCTCTGGCGTAATCATAACATTAATATCATTGACACTCCTGGACATGTAGATTTCACTGCAGAGGTAGAAAGAAGTCTAAGAGTTTTAGATGGTGCGGTAGCAATATTTTGCGCAGTTGGCGGGGTAGAACCGCAAACTGAAACCGTATGGAGACAGTCGGAAAAATATAATATTCCAAAGATAGTCTTTATTAATAAGATGGATAGAATTGGAGCAGACTTTTTCGCTGTGCTTGATATGATAGACAGTAAACTCGGAGTTAACTATGTTCCAATTCAGTTGCCGATTGGAGAAGAAGACCATTTTATCGGCACAATAGATATTGTGACAGAAAAGGCATTTTTCTTCAATCAGGAAGACCCTGCTGAAGAGCCGAAAGAACGAGAAATCCCAGAAGATTACATGAAGATAACGAAGAAATATAGAAATGAGTTAATAGAAAAACTTGCTGATATAGATGACAATCTCATGAATAAATATATTGAAAATCAACCCATTGCAATAGACGAAATAAAAAAATCTCTAAGCAAGGCAACTATACAGTCTAAGATATTTCCAGTGTTATGTGGCGCAGCTTTCAAGAACAAGGGGGTTAGAAGGCTTATGGAAGCCATTGTCGACTATCTGCCAAGTCCTGAAGACGCACCACCCGTCGAAGTTATAAATAATGATTCAGGAGAAAAGAGTTTGTTTAGTTTCGGAGAAAAAGAGGATCTATTGGGACTCGCCTTTAAGATTGCCGTTGATCCTCATATTGGGAAACTTGTTTATTGTAGAATATATTCAGGTTCAATAAAGAAAGGTGAATATGTTTTCAAGGCAGGGTCATCAAAAAAAGAAAGAATATCCCGTATTGTAAAGATGCATGCCAATAAAAAAGAAGCTGTGAATAGTCTCAATGCAGGAGATATAGGAGCAATAATCGGACCAATGAACATTGTTACAGGGGATACAATATGTAAGCAAAATTCTAATCTTTTTCTTGAAAACATAGAATTCCCAACGCCTGTAATTTCAGTAGCGATTGAAGCAAAAAATAAAATTGAGCAAGAGAAACTTTCGAGTTCAATAAGAAAATTATCCTATGAGGATCCAACATTTAATTTCTTTTTTAACGAAGAGACATCCCAAACTATTCTTTCTGGTATGGGGGAGTTGCATCTTGAAATCCTAATAGATAGATTAAAGAGGGAGTTTAATGTGTCTGTGAACGTAGGTAAGCCTAAAGTTGCCTTTAAGGAGACAATAACTAATATACAAGAAGAAAAGTACAAACATCAGAAGCAAACTGGTGGAAAAGGACAATTTGCAGAAGTACACATAGAACTAATTCCTGCAAAGAAGGGAGCGGGTTTTGAATTCGTTAATGATATCAAACAGGGAGTGATTCCAAGAGAATTTATTCCTGCTGTTGAAAAAGGCTGTATTGAGGCAATGGAATCAGGAATTTATGCGGGATATCCTGTGATTGATGTAAAAGTAAGATTATTTGACGGAAAATTTCACGAAGTTGACTCTTCTGAAATGGCTTTTAAGGTAGCTGGATACTATGCATTTAAGAAGGCGTTTATGAACGCAGGTCCGAGGCTTGTTGAACCGATTATGACAGTAGACGTATCTACTCCGGAAGAGTATTTTGGTCCAATCACATCTAATATAACTTCAAGAAGAGGCAGGATAATCCTGATAGAAAAAAAGGCTAAGAGTCAGTTAATAAAGTCAGAAATTCCGCTTATGGAGCTTTTCGGTTACGCCACACAACTGAGATCAATATCACAGGGACGAGCAGCAGAGTCTATGCGGTTCGAAAGATATGATAGAGTTCCCCCACATATTGCCAGCAAGATAATAGAAGGGGACTGAACATCCCTATTAAATGTTGGTATGCATAGCGTCGCTAAATCTACCCCTGAATAAAAAGAATCGTTTTCCCCCAGCTCTTTCGTTTTCATTTCTTTACGTATCAATAATACCAGCTGCCTTTTTTGTAAAGGAAATTTATGGTATAATCCTTTGACATCGTTTGGGAAATTAGGTAAAATTCGAGGGGCTGTGGCGCAGTTGGGAGCGCGTCTGACTGGCAGTCAGAAGGTCGGGAGTTCAAGTCTCCCCAGCTCCACAAACTTACAATAACTTTATTGGAGGATGTATGGCGAAACACAAAGTTTTTGAAATACATGATAAATTACATGTTACTATGACAAGGAAACAAACAGAACTAACGCCTGAACTTAGTAGCTATATTCAGCAGAAAACGTCAAAACTAACAAAGTATTTCTCTCGTATATCTGATATACATATTATTATAAGTGAAGAAAAATATAGACATGTTGTAGAAATTAATGCGTTAGCTAATGGAATAACAATGCCAGGAAGAGCAGAGCATTCAGATGTTCATACAGCGTTTGATAAAGCACTTACTAAGGTCGAAAACCAAATCAGAAGATATAAGGACAAAATCGTAACTCATGCAGCTAAACAGGAAAAGACAGAGAGCGTTTCATGAAAAAAGAATATAAGATGAAAATAACTGATTTTATTAACAAAGATGCTATCTGTGTAGATTTGAAAGCAAAAGATAAAACAGATGTGCTTTATAAGCTAGTGGATATTCTCCTAAAATCTAGAGAAATTAAAAATAGTAATAGGGATGAATTATTTAACATTCTATACGAGAGAGAGAAACTTGGCAGTACAGGAATTGCTAATGGAGCGGCTATCCCACATGGAAAATCTGATTTGGTGAAAAGCATAACCATTGCTATTGGTATTTCTCCTGACGGGATTGACTTTGATTCGCTTGACGGGCAAAAAACATGTATATTTGTTCTTTTAATTGCCCCTCCCAACTTTGAAGTTCCTCATTTAAGAACGTTGGCAAAAATATCTTGTCTTTTAAAAAGTAAGGCTTTCAAGCAGGCTTTAATAAATACTGAATCTCCAGAGGATGTATTAAGACTAATTGCGAAAGAAGAAAAAACGCTTTGAGGGAATAATGATGCATGGAGTTTTATTGGATGTGAATGGATCCGGTGTGCTGATTATAGGTAAAAGCGGTGTGGGAAAGAGTGAAGCAGCCCTTGATCTAATTGCAAAAGGACATCGCTTAGTTGCAGATGATGTTGTTAATATTAAATTAATCGCAAAAAAAATTCTAATGGGCTTCGGGTCTGATATTACTAAACATAAAATGGAAATCAGAGGTTTGGGCATTATAGATATTTGCGCTATCTTTGGAATAGGAAGCGTAAGAAATCGTAAAAGAATAGAATTGGTAATAGAGCTTGAACATTGGGATAGTGGCAAAGAATATGAGAGGTTGGGCATGGAAGAAAAACTGTATCGTATATTAGGAATAGACATTCCGATGATAATTATTCCTGTAAGGCCTGGTCGCAATATTGCAACGATTATTGAAGTCGCTACGAAAAATCACAGATTAAGGAGAATGGGTACTTTTACGGCAAAACAACTGGATGAAGAATTAATTAAGAAAGGAAAAGATATATGCGTAAGCCATTAATAGCTGGAAACTGGAAAATGAATAAAACCGTGAGTGAAGCAGTGGATTTTGCGAATAGTTTAAAGTTAGCATTGAGAGATGCGCAAGATGTTGAAGTTGTTATATGTCCAACTTTTGTTGCTCTAAGCGAAGTTAGCAAAATACTGGAAAATAGCAGCGTGAAGTTAGGTGCTCAGAATGTATATATGCAGGAGAATGGCGCGTACACCGGAGAAATATCGCCTCTAATGTTAAAGGAGCTAGTTTGCAAGTATGTTATAGTAGGTCATTCTGAGAGGAGAGAATACTTTAAGGAAAGCAACGAATTAATTAATGCTAAGTTAAAGTTAGCTTTAAAATACCAGTTGCGCACAATTTTATGTGTTGGAGAAACTCTCTCAGAATATCAAAATAATCAGACTATTGATATTGTGAAAGCAGAAATTAGAGGGGGGTTAGCTGGGGTAGATAGAGAGCAAATGGGTCGGGTGGCTATTGCCTATGAGCCGATTTGGGCTATTGGAACAGGGGAAACCGCTACTCCTAATGATGTCAATAAAGTTCATAAAATCATAAGAAAGATTGTATCAGATATATTTGATACTAAAACTGGCGAAAAAATTAGAATACAATATGGAGGCAGTGTAAAACCAGATAATATAAGTGCTTTGATGGAACAATCCGACATAGACGGGGCTTTAGTAGGTGGAGCAAGTTTGTCTGTGGAATCATTTATAAAAATAGTCAATTATGGTAAAAAAGACTGAGATGGAAATAATAGTTGTTATAGAAAATACGCTTGGTTTGCATGCAAGGCCAGCCGCTTTATTTGTCCAACTTGCTAATAAATTTCAATCGGAGATTTCTGTAGAGAAAAAAGGGCAAGAAGTAAATGGGAAAAGCATCATGGGGATAATGACCCTGGCTGCTGGCAAAGGGCAAAAAATAACTATAACAGCAGAGGGAAATGATGCTGAGGGAGCTTTAAAGGCTTTAGCAAAATTACTTAAAGATAAGTTTGGGGAGGAGTAAACTAAATTGTTGAACGGAATTCCTGTATCGCCAGGTATAGCAATTGGCAAGGTTCTATTATTAGATAACCGAATGTCTGCTGTGCCGAAGTATAAGATTAACAAAGATAGAATAGTAAAAGAGATAATGCGCTTTAAAAGGGCGATCAATAAAACTAAAAAAGAGCTTGTAGAAATTCAGAGAAAATTTGTCGACAAGGTTGGAAAAACGCACGCCGCTATCTTTGATGCACATTTGTTAATGTTAGAGGATTCATCATTAATAGAAGACACTATAGTTCGAATAAGAGAAAAAAAAGGCAATGCGGAGTTTGTTTTTTCACAGGTTCTGGAAAAAGCAGCGAAGAGTTTATCTACTGTTGATGATGAATACATGAGGGAACGTTCAGCTGATATAAACGATGTTGGCAAACGCGTTCTTAAAAATCTTTTAGCCAGAAAGCATATAAACTTGTCTCATTTAAGAGAAAAGTGTGTACTCATAAGCCATGATCTTTCCCCATCGGACACTGCCCAAATGGATAAGGATAAAGTTATAGGATTTGCAACTGAACTGGGAGGTAGGACTTCGCACACGGCAATCATGGCAAGAACGTTAGAAATCCCAGCGGTTGTAGGGGTAAAGGACATTACTCAAAAGGTGATTACAGGAGACACTATTGTTATAGACGGCGTTAAAGGAACAATAATCATAAATCCTTCTTCGTTTATTCTTGAGAAATATTTTAAGAAGCGGACAGAAATTAAGTCATTAGAAAGAAAGCTCTCAAGGCTTAGATACGTACGTGCAGATACGCTTGACGGGCAGAAAATTTTGTTGGCGGCAAATATAGAATCACGAGACGAAGTCAATTCAATAATGATGCATGGCGCAAACGGGATAGGGCTTTATAGAACAGAATTTCTCTATTTAAATAGAGACACTATGCCTAGCGAAGAAGAACAGTTTAAAGCTTATAGATTTGTTGCTCAAAAAATTAATCCGCAGAATGTGGTTATAAGAACTCTTGATCTGGGAGGAGATAAGTTTATATCAGAGTTAGGAACGCCAAAAGAAATGAATCCGTTTTTAGGATTGAGGGCTATTAGATTTTGCCTGAAACAGCCGGATATCTTTAGGACTCAGTTAAGGGCTATTCTAAGAGCAAGCCATTATGGTAATGTATCAATAATGTTCCCTATGATATCAGGATTGTCAGAACTAAGAGAGGCAAAAGCATTTGTTGAGGAGGTAAAAAAGGAGCTGGATAGGGAAAATCTTCCTTATGACAGGAATCTCAATGTTGGCGCTATGATAGAAGTACCTTCTGCGGCATTAATGGCTGATATACTGGCAAAAGAAGCAGATTTTTTCAGCATAGGAACTAATGACTTAATCCAGTATTCTTTTGCAGTAGACAGAGTTAATGAAAAAATCTCCTATCTCTATAGACCTAATCATCCGGCGGTTTATCGTTTGATTAAAATAATTATAGATGCTGCAAATAAGGCTGATATTCCTGTTAGTATATGCGGAGAGATGGCAGGAGTGCCAGCATCTGTATTGGCTTTACTGGGATTAGGGTTATTTCGTTTCAGTATGGCCTCTGTAATAATTCCTGAGATTAAAAAGCTTATTCGTCATGTGAACACTGATGATGCAAAAAAAATTGCCAAACATGTACTTAAATTATCAACAGGTAATGAAGCAGACAGGTATCTAAAATCTAAGATTAAAAAGATTATTTCAAGGACAGAAATTGAGGTGTATGGTTAATTTTGAATTCATAATGTAGGAGGAAAAGCTTATGGATGTTTTGGATAACTTAGAGTCAATAAAGAAAATAGATGTGTCTAATATGTTTGATTTGATACTGAACTTTGACACTCAGTGCGAGAAGGCTGTTTCTGCTGCCCAGTCTTGTGATATTCCTCGTGAATATTCACAGGTTGAGAAAATTATAGTCATAGGTATGGGTGGTTCAGCAATTGGAGGAGATATTTTATCAAAGCTTCTTATAAATGAGATAAAAGTTCCAATATTTGTTAATCGTAATTATCATCTGCCTAATTTTGCAGATAAAAAAACTCTTATATTTGCTGCAAGTTATTCAGGTAACACTGAAGAGACACTTTCGTCTTACAATGATGCAAACGCGCGCGGTTGTAAGATAATTTGTATAACAAGCGGAGGAAAGCTGGCTGAGAAGGCAGAATCTGACAATATTCCGTTAATCAAAATACCCGGAGGGCAATCTCCGAGAAGCGCATTGGGATACATGTTCTTTCCTGTGTTAGTGGTCATGCAAAATTTGGGACTTACTGCTTCAAAGACGGAAGATATAAATGAAACTATAGCTATGTTAAAGAGATTTAAGACTGTGTGGGGAGAAGAATCTTCTGATTCAAATCTGGCAAAAAAACTTGCAAAGATATTATACAATAAGTTTCCTCTGATTTATTCTGTAGATGGCTGTCTTGGACCGATAGCTCTAAGATGGAAAACACAGTTAAATGAAAATAGCAAGATTCTGGCATACAATAATGTTTTTCCTGAACTGGATCATAATGAGATAGTTGGCTGGGAAGGATTAGATAACTTAACAAAGAGTATGTCAGTCATAATACTCAGAGATAAAGGCGATTTTGAAAGAAATTCAAAGCGCATTGCTATAACAAATTCAATAATAAAAGACAAGCCAAGTGAAATTACCGAGGTTTGGACACAGGGTAATTCTATATTAGCCAGAATGTTTTCACTTATTTATCTTGGGGATTTTGTGAGTTTTTATCTCGCAATGTTATACGAAGTTGACCCAACACCTGTTGAAAGAATAGAAACATTAAAAAAGAAACTGGTTGAATAGCAAAAGGAGAAATTAGATGGCGACAAAGAATAATAACAGGTATTTGTTTACATCAGAGTCTGTAACTGAAGGGCATCCCGATAAGATGGCGGATCAAATATCGGATAGTATTTTAGATGTTATTATGGAGAGTGATCCAAATGGAAGAGTTGCATGCGAGACACTTGTTACAACAGGTATAGTATATATTGCTGGAGAGATTACAACTTCTTGCTATGTGGATATTCCCGCAATTGCAAGAAAGACTGTTAGAGAGATTGGCTATACGGATGCTTCCTATGGATTTGATTATGAAACATGCGGCGTTCTTACCGCTATACAGTCTCAATCTCCTGATATTGCTCTTGGCGTTGATCCGGGCGGCGCTGGAGATCAGGGTATGATGTTTGGTTATGCAACTGACGAGACAAAGGAACTCATGCCTTTGCCAATTATGCTTGCGCATAAACTTTGCAAGAGACTGGCTAAGATAAGAAAAGAAAAAATTCTGGATTATTTAAGACCTGACGGAAAATCGCAGGTAACAGCCGAATATATAGATGGAAAACCGTGTCGCATAGAAGCAATAGTAGTATCAACACAGCATGACGGCGATATTGATATGGATATCTTAAAGGATGACATAAAAGAACATGTAATAAAACCTGTTATCCCTTCTGAACTGATAGATAGCAAAACCAAAATTTTTATAAATCCGACAGGTCGATTTGAGATAGGCGGACCGCATGGAGATACCGGTCTTACAGGAAGAAAGATAATAGTTGATACATACGGCGGTGTAGGCAGCCACGGCGGCGGTTGCTTTTCCGGTAAGGACTGCACAAAGGTTGATCGCTCTGCATCTTATTTTGCACGTTATCTTGCAAAGAATGTAGTAGCAGCCGGTCTGACATCTGAATGCGAGATTCAGCTGGCATACGCAATTGGGGTCCCTGAACCAGTTTCAATTATGCTAAATACATTCAGTAAAGGCAAGATATCAAAGGACAAAATTAAAAAGCTTCTTATTGATAATTTTGATATGACTCCAAAGGGGATAATCAATTGCTTAAAACTTCGAAGACCAATCTATAAAAAAACTGCTTGCTATGGTCACTTTGGCAGAACAGAAGATGCTTTTACATGGGAAAAAACAGATAAAGCCGATTTTCTTAGAAAAAAAGCCGGACTGTAAAATTTTTAAAATTCCAATTTTTAGAGGATTGCCATGAGAATATTTAAAAAAATACTTAAATGGACAGGAATTGTCATAGGCGGATTATTGATAATCGTTTTTATTACTCATACTGTTCTGAACATCGTTTGGAGTAGAGAGCTTCACGCCAAACTCGCAGAGCTAAAGGCAAAAGGTGAGCCTACGACAATTGCAGAGATTAGACCTGCTCCAGTGCCTGATAATGAGAATGCCGCTGTGCTTTTGAATAAAGCATTTGCGCTTATGACATCAGGTGAAGGAGGAAAGCCTTATATTCTAAATAAAGAAAGTGGCGAAACAAACAAAACAATTGCAATTATTGAGGACGCCAAGTCTTTTTCAGATATTTCCAAATGGACAGAGAAACAAAGGCAAGAAATCCCTGAACTGGTTAATTCTTCCGATATGCAGCGTATTTATACTCTCCTTGAACAGGCTTCCAAAAAATCCGAGTGTAATTTCAATTTGAATTACGAAGACAGACCATCCACGCTTCTTATCTATCTATCAAGAATGAGAACCTCGGCAAGATTATTATCTGCAAAGGCGTTAATTGAAGCTCAGTCGGAAAATACGGACAAAGCTCTTGAGACATATTTAATAGGTTTGAAAATATTCAAACACTTAAATTGTAGTCCATCAATAATCTCACAACTTGTCTTAATGGCTTGCGATAGTCTTATTATGAACTCGCTCCAGAAAATGCCTTGTGTCGGGAAAGTAAATTTAGAAAACTACGCTAGACTAATTTCGGAATTGGAAAGTCACATTGAACCTGCATTCTTGACAAGGTTTATACAAGGAGAAAGATGTTTCGGTCTTAGTGAATTCCAGAAATATTATGAAGGAAAAACAGGAGGTATAATACAGGGAAAAAAGGTTGGTGTATCTGCTTTTAAGAAATTTATTTTTTGTCTTTGGAAACCTTTTTTTAAAAGAGATATGAGAGCGAATCTTGAAATGCATGTAAAATTAGAGAAATTATGCAGCGCGCCTTACCATGAAAACATAAATAAATTCAAGAATTTTAAAGACATTGAAAAATATTTAGGAAAAGGGATTCCTAAATACTGCATTTTTACTAAGATGGCGGTTACTTATTTAGATAGATTATATGAAACAATAACAAGTTATAAAGCAAAGGTGCGTGTTTGCGCGACAGGTCTGGCGCTCAAAATTTACAAGCAGGAACATGGTAATTATCCTGAAACATTAAGTAATCTTGCGCCTTACATTCTCAAGGAAACACTCAATGATCCTTTTACTAATCAATGTCTATTTTATAGAAAAGATAAGAATGGATTTATGCTTTATAGCTTTGGACCTAATATGAAAGATGACGGAGGAATTCCAAGATTCTACGGCAAAGCAAAAACTGACGCCGATAGAAAAGCAAAAAAAGATTACGATATTATCTGGAAATGTGAGAAGTGATGTGGAATGACAGGCGAGATTGCTTCACTTCGTTCGCAATGACGCAGTGGAGTGAATATTTAAAGAAATAATAACTTATGAAAAAAGAAAAGCGAATTGCTATTTTTGAAGGCAAAAGAATAAGACGTCACTGGGATGAAAAACAGGAAAGGTGGTATTTTTCTGTAGTTGATGTGGTGGCAGCGTTATCGGAAAGTATAAGTCCGCTTGCTTATTGGCGTAAACTTAAAGAAAGGCTGAAAAAAGATGGCGGAAATGAAACCGTGACAAAATGTCACGCTTTGAGAATGCTTGCTGCTGACGGCAAAATGCGCCTTACCGATATTGCGGATACTGAAGTTATGTTGCGTCTTATTCAGTCAATTCCGTCGCCAAATGCCGAGCCATTCAAACTTTGGCTTGCCCGCGTAGGATACGAGCGAATAGAAGAAACGCATGACCCTGAATTGGCCATAAACCGCGCGTTGAACACTTACCGCAAAAAAGGATACAGCGACAATTGGATAAACCAGCGTTTAAAAAGCATTGAAATTAGAAAGGCGCTGACAGACGAATGGGAAAAGCGAGGCGTAAAACAAGGCGACGAATTTGCCATTTTGACTGATGATATTACACTTGCTTGGGTCGGTATGAATACGCGCGAATACAAAAACTTTAAAGGACTAAAAAAAGAAAACCTGCGTGACAATATGACGAATTTGGAATTAGTTTTAAATATGCTAGCCGAAACCGCAACGACTGAAATTTCTCAAAAGCGCGAGCCAAAAAATTTTATTGAAAGCCGTAAAGTTGCTAAAGAAGGAGGCGGTATAGCTGGAAATGCCCGAAAACAAATTGAAGCCAAAACAGGAAAACGGGCAGTAAGCCGGGAAAGTTTTGTCTCAAGCCGACGCAAAAAATTGTCAAAAGGAGAATAAATTCAATCTTTAAATTTACTATAGGGGGACACTATTTTGAAGTATGATATAAAAGATATTAGTCTGGCTAAAGAAGGTAATCTTCGTATAAAGTGGGCAGAAAGAAATATGCCCGTTCTCAGGTCAATTCAGGCGCGCTTTAAAAAAGAGAAACCTCTAAAAGGAATTAAATTAGGTGCATGTCTTCATGTCACAACAGAGACAGCTAATTTAGCAATAGCTCTAAAAGCCGGCGGCGCAGAAGTAATGCTTTGCGCTTCAAATCCTCTAAGCACTCAGGATGATGTCGCGGCTTCTCTCGTAAAAGATCATGAAATATCCGTTTTTGCCATTTGTGCAGAGGATAACAAAACATATTATCAGCACATTAATAGCGTGTTGGATGCTAAGCCAAATATTACTATGGACGATGGCGCAGATCTAGTTTCTACGATTCATAATAAGAAAAGAGAGCTTATAAAGAATATCTTTGGCGGAACTGAAGAGACAACAACGGGTGTTATTAGGCTAAAAAGCCTTGAGAGGCAAAAACAACTGCAGTTTCCGATCATAGCTGTTAATGATGCAGACACAAAACATTTCTTTGATAATAGATATGGTACAGGACAAAGTACAATTGATGGCATCATTAGAGCAACGAATATGTTGTTTGCGGGTTCCACTGTTGTTGTATCAGGATATGGCTGGTGCGGACGTGGTTTCGCAAGCAGAGCGAAAGGTATGGGAGCAAATGTTATTATAACAGAAGTAGATCCTTTGCGCGCATTGGAAGCAGTTATGGATGGATTTTCTGTTATGCCTATGGAGAAGGCTTCTTATATTGGCGATGCATTTGTAACTTTAACAGGAGATATACATGTTTTAGCAGAAAGGTACTTTAAAAACATGAAGGATGGCGCTATCATTGCAAATTCAGGACATTTCGACGTAGAGATTGATGTTCCTGCTCTTGAAAAAATGAGTAAAAGTAAAAAAAGAGTAAGAGAATTTGTTGATGAATATACAATGCAAAATGGCAGAAGAATATGTCTTTTGGGGGAAGGTCGTCTGATTAATCTAGCATCTGCTGAGGGACATCCTGCAATGGTAATGGATATGAGTTTTGCCAATCAGTCCTTATCAGCTGAATATATTGCGAAGAATTACAAAAAACTAGAGAATAAGGTATACGATGTTCCTCAAGATATAGATAAAGCTATTTCCCGACTCAAACTTGAGTCAATGGGTATTAAGATAGACACCTTAACCCCCGAGCAAAAAAAGTATCTCAGTTCATGGGAAATTGGGACGTAACTCAATTAATGTTATGATTAAGAAAATAATAAAAACTACGACACATGCAAAACAGGCAATATATGACCGGAAGTTCTGGCAATCACAAACGTCCGAATATAGGTTGAGTACTGTGGAAAAACTGAGAATTGAGGCGGGGAATTTTTTATATGAATATCCAGCAAGACTTCAAAGAACTATTAGAGTTACTCGAAAAACATCAAGTTGAATATATGATTGTCGGCGGATATGCCGTCGCTTTTCATGGTTTTCCGAGATTTACAAAAGATATTGACATATTTTTTTCCAGTTCTTCCAAGAATGTTGAGAAAATCATAGCAACGCTTATTGAGTTTGGTTTTTCAAAAACTGACCTATCCCCTGAATTATTTCTTAAAGAAGGGAATATTGTTACTTTCGGGATAGCGCCTGTTCGGGTAGATTTTATAAATAAAATTGATGGTGTGGATTTTTCCGTAGCGTGTCCAAGGCGTGTCAAGGGAAAGTATGGCAACGTTGATGTTTATTTTATTGGGAAGAAAGATTTACTGGTCAACAAAAGCTCAACTACGAGAATCAGGGATAAAGCGGACGTAGAAGAATTGTCGTAATAAAAACTTTACACTTCCCAGCACACACTTCTAAAATTACAGTTCTCGCATTTTTTCTTATCGTATTCTGGAAGCTTCTCAAATTCAAGATTGTGTATTCTTTGCCACACGTTAATAATGAGCTTCTTCATATCCTCTACCATTTTATCGGTTATTGTAGGCTCAAGTGTTTTATATTCACCTTCTTCTATATCGTATTTTTTAACCGTTTTTTTTGAAGGCTCCAGAAACTCAAGTTTGCATGATACTACTTTATAAGGCTCTGGCTGATTTTCGAGTATCAACTTATATGCTATCAGCTGATGAAGGTATGGATCACAGTCTTTATTGGCAGGGTCATTGTTGTCTGTAATGCTTTTTATATGTCTGTATGCGTCTCCCGTTTTGTAATCAATAACGCACACATTTCTATTGCTTCCGACTATGTCTACTCTGTCAAATCTGCCTGCAAATGGAATATTCTCATTTATGCGTATTCCAAGACTTTTCTCCACGAACAAAACAGATGCGGGGATTTTACCCCTTTGCTGATACCAAGCTCTGAGCTCGCCAATCTTTCCAAGACAGCCTTGCTCTATTCTTTTCCCTGAAGATATATTTTCCAGACACGTCTTAAAAACATTTTCAAAAAAACCAAATTCAGGGAGACTTCGCTTCGAGAGGTTTTGTCTCTTATTATATGCTTGATAGACTTTACTTAATGCCTTATGAACGCAGATTCCGAATACCTGTCCTTCCGTAAATTCGCTGGGAATCATTAATAGATTATTGTAAAGAAAATATCTCTTACATCTTATATAGTTATTCACATTTGTCGGATTTAAGCTTATGTATTTTACATAGTCCTTGAGGATTTCACCTGTCTGCAAAAATGGAGGACGTTCCTTAACTGTATCTATTGAAAATCTAAGAACATTTTCTTCAGATACTGGACACAGTTGAGGCTCAATACCCATGTTTTTAAGGAACATGCTTGGAATATCTTTTTGTATCGGAGCGGCAGTGAAAAATAGGTTTGCTTTAGCTCTTGTACACGCTACATAGAATAGTCTTGTTTCATCAAATACATGTAGTTTCTTTATCTCTTCTTTTGAACACGCACTTTCAGGTATTTGAAGAATTGTTTGCGGAATAGGTATTAGATCCGTAATTAGTTTTTTAGGCCATTTTTTGTCATGAATACAAAAAGGGATAAAGACAGTATGAAATTCAGTTCCCTTTGTGCTGTGAACTGTTAGTAATCTAACTCCTTTCTGATGAGAGCTTGCAAGTATGCCTTGAATCCCTATGCCGTAAGATTGTTGCAAATTGATATCTTCCATTAGATCAGTAATTGTCATTAATGGATTAGTTGTTACCTGTTCTTTTGCATACTCAATAAAAGAAGAGACAGCTCTTAAATCTCTCACTTTTAATATTTGGTCTTTTTCATATTGCGCTAATATAAACTCCAGCATTCCTGAATCCTTTATATACTGAAGTATTAGCTGGTGAGCCGGACGTACTCTTGAATCCTTGATAAGTCTTTGAATTGTTCGTGAGAATCTATGTAGCTTTAGAGGATTTTTAAACTTGAGAGGCAATGGAAACTCCGATGTTATTTCATTGAAAAGCGTAATAGTTTGCTTCTCCGTGTTGTGGCGCTTTTTAAAACTCACATAACTCAGCAATGAAGTCATATCACTTATATCTATCTCAAAATAATCTGAAGAGAGCAGCTCAAATATATACCTATCTGCGTGTTCCGGATTATGCGAATTTATTGCAAGGTTCAGAGCTGAAAGCAGCTGCCTGACACGCAGATGGGAGCTTATATCCTCTTTGCCATCTGTTACGTATGGAATTCCTGTTTGCATAAATGTATCAATAATAGGCAGTATGTCTTTTCTTGTTCTTAGGAGTATGGCTATATCGCTGTATGGATCATCACCGGGTTTTTCTTTAACAAGTTTTTTAATTTTATCTACAACGAAAGACATCTCTTCTCTAATGGAATTAAATCTTAATGATTTTACCCCATTAGAGAAAACCTCTGACTTTAGTCGGTGGCGCGGGATTAAATGTTTTTGAGATATTCTTTCATTAGAAGGGATTTGTTCTATAAGCTTTCTTGATGTATTGAGTATTTCAGGAGTTGAACGATAGTTTTCTGTAAGAGTTAGTTGCGTAAGATTCTTAAAGCTGTCTTTTATTGTCCTAAAATTTTCAATGGATGCGCCCTGAAATCTGTATATTGACTGGTCATCATCTCCAACCACGCATAAATTAGTTTTTTTTTGGTCAATAAGACTTAGAAGCAACTTAAGTTGAGCTTTGTTTGTGTCCTGAAATTCGTCTACCATGATATGGCTGAATTTCTCTCTGTACTTTTTGCCAAGATTTTTTTCATGATTCAAAACATGAGTTGCCATGATTATCATATCGTCAAAATCATACCTTCCTCTCTCATCAAAAACATGTTTTTGCCCTGAATCCTTGAGTTCCTCATACATTTTGTAAACTCTGCTGAACTGATGAAGTCTTGGAATATGTTTTTCCTGAATAATTTCTTCGTCGGCTGATATATTTAACAGTAATTTGGAAAAATCGTCGGGCACGACACCTTCTCTCTTCAGGATATTTATGTTTTTAACAATCTCTTTTTCATAATGATAAGGCGCTCTAAATGGGCGGATTGCTGAGATATTGTCAAGTGTATCCAAAATGTGTCTTATGAGCTTGATTCTCTCTGTATCATGCAGTTCTATTTTTTCTCCAAATGTTTCAGATACTTCTTCTGATTCAGTAATGATTGAATTTGCAAGGCTGTGATATGTCTCAACTTCTACAAAGTAACCGTCTGCTTCGATGATCTCTACAAGTCTCTCCCTGATGGTTCCGGCGGCAGCATTGGTAAAGCTCAGGATAAGGACATTTGACGGAGAAACATTTGGGTTTTTTAGTATATTTGCGGTTCTTACAGAAAGCACTTGTGTTTTTCCGGTACCCGGTCCAGCAAGCACAACAACATGTTCTCTAATATTATCAACAACCGCTTTTTGGTTCTTATTTAGCTGGTTATAGTAATGATTATACATAGCTTAATATATTAGCATAAAACTGAGACACAACAAAGAAAGCGTGATATAATAAATCCGAAAATAAATATTTGGATAACACATGATTGATAGAAGATTGCTGGAAAATTTTGATTTTATTTTATTTTTCACAACGATTATATTATGTTTGCTGGGCATAATATTTATCGAAAGTGCCACAAGCGTACTTGAGATTAACTACGCAAAAAAACAACTTTTGTATTTTTTTATGGGGTTGGTTGGGTTGGTTATTGCAACAACGTTTAATTATTCTAAAATAGCTAGGCATACAATAGCAATTTATGTGTTATCTATTCTATTATTAATAGTGGTTCTTCTTGTGGGCAGAGGTGCAGGCGGAGCAAAAAGGTGGATTTCTCTTGGTATAGTAAATTTTCAGCCGTCAGAATTATTTAAGATCACATCTATACTAATGATAGCGTATTATTTAGATAAAATGGGTAAAAGAATAAGTAGTTCTAAAGTATTAATTTATGCTTTTTTAATTGTGGTTGCGCCAATTTTACTTATTATTATTCAGCCGGATCTTGGTACAGCAATCTCTTTGATTTTTGTGTTTTTTATTGCTGCATTTGTCTCAGAAGGAAGTGTTCGGCATATGCTGATTGTAGTTGGAATAAGTCTTGCCAGTTGTCCATTTTTATGGAAATTTTTAAAGACATATCAGAAGAAAAGACTGCTGGTTTTTATAAATCCGGATGTAGATCCTTTAGGTGCTGGTTATGCTATAATTCAGTCAAAAATAGCTGTTGGAGTTGGTGGGTTGTTTGGATATGGATGGAAAAGAGGTTATCAAACGCATCTTAACTTCATACCGGAACACCACACAGATTTTATCTTCTCAACAATAGCTGAAGAGTGGGGTTTTATAGGAGCATGTGTGCTGTTATTACTTTACGCTGTTCTTTTTTGGCGCATGTTTAATATAGCAATCTTAACAAGGGATAAATTAGGGTTGCTTATAATTGTTGGCATAATTTCTCTTTTTGCTGTGCATATTTTTGTTAATATAGGGATGGCAATAGGGATAATGCCTATCACAGGGCTTACGCTGCCGTTTTTGAGTTATGGAGGCTCATCCTTAATTGTAAACATGTTTTTAGTTGGCTTGGTACTTAACATAGGAATGAGGAGGTTTAAGATTTAATATGAATGTTATAGGAGTTGGTGTGGATATAGTTGAGGTAAATAGAATTGAAGCCGCTATTGGGAAATTTGGAAATAGATTCCTGAAGAAAATATATACAGACACAGAAATAAAGTATTGCAATACGGGGAAAGCAGCTTGTCAGCATTTTGCAGGAAAGTTTGCAGCAAAAGAAGCGGTCTATAAAACGTTGAATATTGATTGCGTTGTAAAATGGACAGAGATAGAGATTAAAAATTTAAAACAAGGTCGACCACGGGTAGTTCTTCATGGCAAAGTTGCAAAAATGGCTAAAGAAAAGAACATTTCAAGTGTCTTGGTAAGCATTTCTCACATAAAGACTCGCGCAGTAGCTTCTGCAATAGCTGTTAGAGGATAGTTGTGAAAAATTTTCTTTTGTCTTTTATTTCAGGAATATTACTTGCCATTTCCTTTCCGAAGATTGATTTTGAATATGGGGCATGGATAGCTTTAGTTCCACTATTCTTGATTTTAGTAAATGTTGATTTTAAAAAAGCTTTTACTTTCTCCTATATAACAGGGGTAGTCTTTTTCACTCTGACAATTTATTGGATATCCTTTGTCAGTTTATTAGGCATGGTGCTGCTTGTTCTATATCTGAGTCTCTATATAGCTCTTTTTGGAGTTTTGACAAACTATTTTTTAAAGAGGCTCAAATTACCGCTGGCACTTATTGCTCCTCCTATCTGGGTTTTGTGCGAGTTTATGAGGGGACATTTTCTCACAGGTTTTCCATGGGTATTATTAGGATATTCTCAGTATAAACAAATTGCGCTTATTCAGAGCGCATCTTTTATTAGTGTTTATGGAATATCATGTTTGATTGTTTTGATTAATGCCTCAATTGTCGATATATGGTTATTTTTTAAGAATAAAAAGAGATGCAGGATGTTCTTAATAGGTCCGGTATTATCAGTTATTGCTGTCACTGTTTTTTTGATATATGGCAATATCATTACAAGCGCAGAAAAGATAGGATGCGTTGAAGAGGGTATTAAGGTTGGAATTGTTCAGCCAAACATAACGCAGGAAGAAAAAACAGAAGGCATTTACAGCGCAAGAGAGAGAGTTCTAAATATTCATCTGAATCTAAGTGAAGAGCTTTTAAAATTCAACCCTGATATTATTATTTGGCCGGAAACTGCGCTGACATATGTGGATAATTATGACGGAGAATTAATTAGTAAACTTAAAAACTTCGCAAAGCATAATAATTTATATCTTCTGACGGGCATTTGTTACATGGTCTCTTCAACAGGTGAATACTACAATGGGGCATTTCTTATTGAACCTGAAGGAGCAATGAGACAACGTTATGATAAAATACACCTTGTGCCATTTGGTGAGTATATTCCGCTTAAAAGTCTTTTTCCTTTTTTGAGCAAAGTGGTTCCTATAGGGAATTTTGCCCATGGGAAAGAATATACAGTGTTGAATTTTTGCAAAAAAAGCAAACTGGATTTGAATCAAAAAATTAAGTTTGCCTGCACAATCTGTTTTGAAAATATATTTCCTGACTTTAACAGACAATTTGTGAAAAATGGCGCACGGTTTCTGGTTAATCTTACAAATGATAGCTGGTTTGGCAAGTCGCCAGCTCCATATCAGCATATGTCAATGTCTGTATTTAGAGCCGTGGAAAATCATATACCAGTGATTTTTAATGCAAATACAGGTGTTTCCTGCTTTATTGATGAGTTTGGAAGAATAAATAATAAAATTAGCAACGGCAATGACGATATCTTTGTTGCAGGAACAGGCTTTGCCGATATATATATTAATGACGGGAAAACTTTTTATACAAAATATGGGAACCTGTTTGTGGTATTTAATATAATTTGGTTGGTAATATTGACAGGTATTTATATATTTGTTAGAATTACCCCTTGCTTTGTATTTTGCCCACGTAGCTCAGTTGGCAGAGCACATGCATGGTAAGCATGAGGTCATCGGTTCAATCCCGATTGTGGGCTCTGCCAAAAAAAGGTTTGCAAGAGAAAGAGGATGTGATATAATCCGCGAACTTGTTTTT
>CAZMXO010000003.1:0-24898 GCA_964570265.1 uncultured bacterium | reverse complement strand
ACAAGCTAGCCCAAACCTCTAGGAATGCGGGAGGTTTCGGACATACGGGACTATAAACTTGTTTGGTTTTTTAAAAGAAAAACAGAGAAACGATTTAATTGGATTATTACTTCTTGCCTTTAGTATCCTTATATTTATTAGCCTGAAATCCTATGATTCGTCTGATATCGCATTTAATATATCAACCCCTAATAGACCTGTACATAATTATATCGGGATAAGCGGGGCATATATTGGATTTGGACTTTTTCTTGCCCTGGGATTTGCAGCCTATTTTGTGCCTATTATAAGCTTTATTTCAAGCATTAATAAATTTAGGCAAAAATCGTCACAGAATATATATGTAAAAATGCTGGGCATAGTTTTACTTTTATGCGGAGGAGCGGTTTTATTTGCTCTGATCAATATGCTCTCATTAAAGATTTTTCTTTTAACAAACAGGTTTGAGGCAGGCGGCATATTAGGACTTTTTTTAGCGGAACAGCTAAAAATGTATCTGCAACAAACAGGAGCTTATATTGTAGCAGTAACAGTATTTATTTCAGGTTTTCTTTTATGTACAGAATTTTCTCTCTCTGCTTTCGGTTCATATATTGTCAGCAAGTTCTCAAAAAAAGATTTAATTATTAATAAAAACATTACAAGAAAGATTAGAACCACAGGGCTAAAACAAGTTCAAGCAAAAGCTATTTCAGAAAAGCAGTCTGTCTCCAAAGAAGATGTTGCTTCAGTTCAGCCTGATGTATTTCAGTTGCCGCCATTAACACTGCTGGATTTACCTTCGGAGTCTGAGATGGCAAGTGATGATGCAAGCATGTTAGACTTAAACTCTGAAGTACTGGAACAGACACTCCGTGATTTTGGCATAGAGGCAAAGGTTACTCAGATTAATCAAGGGCCTGCTATTACAAGTTATGAACTACAGCCTGCGCCCGGCGTAAAGGTGCAAAATATTGTCGCGCTTGCAAACGATATAGCTTTGAACCTCAAAGCACAAAGTGTTCGCATTGTGGCGCCAATTCCAGGAAAGGATGTTGTAGGAATTGAAATTCCGAATAGAAAGAGACAACCTGTATATCTGAGAGAAGTGCTGGAATCAAAAACTTTTAAGGATACTAAGTCAAAACTTGCACTGGCTTTTGGAAAAGATATTCAGGGAGAATGTCTGGTGGCGGACATTGGGGATATGCCTCATATTTTAATTGCAGGAACTACGGGAGCAGGCAAATCTGTATGTATTAACAGTCTTATAATGAGTATGTTATATAATGCATATCCAACTGAAGTTCAATTTCTGATGATAGATCCAAAAATGGTGGAATTAGCGGCTTTTTCAGATATCCCTCAGCTCATAACTCCAATAGTAACTGATGCAAAGAAAGCAGCTAATGCTTTAAAATGGATTGTAGGAGAGATGGAAGATAGATATCAGAAGCTTGCAAAAGCAGGCGTGCGCAATATTATAGGATATAACAAGATAATTTCTGAGGAGAACATGCCGTATATTATTGTAATTATTGATGAATTGGCAGATTTAATGAGTGTTGCGCGTAGAGATGTTGAAGAGTCAATTACAAGGCTGGCGCAACTTTCAAGAGCTGCCGGAATTCATATTATTCTGGCTACTCAAAGACCATCTGTTGATGTAATAACAGGTGTTATCAAGGCTAATTTCCCTTGTAGAGTCTCGTTTCAGGTTTCTTCAAAGGTGGATTCCAGAACCGTTCTTGATATGAATGGAGCAGAGATTCTCCTTGGCAAAGGAGATATGCTATTTCTGCCTGCCGGCTCACCAAAGCCTGTGAGAGCGCAGGCATGCTTTGTATCTGATAAGGAAATATCTAGGACAGTAAATTTCCTAAAAAAACAGGCGGCTCCTTCATATAGGGAGGAGATTCTTGAAGAATCTAAGAATGAAGCGGCAAATGGAGAAGAATGGGAAAAAGACGATCTATTTGAAGACGCTGTAAAAGTAGTTTTAGATACGCGTCAGGCATCCTCTTCTGTGTTGCAGCGTCGTCTCAGGATCGGATATGCAAGAGCTGCGCGGCTTATTGATATGATGGAAGCTGAAGACATTGTAGGCCCTCTCAAGGGAAGCAAAGGCAGAGAAATTCTTATAGATTCCTATTAAGCTGAAGCGTAATGGTTTTCTTTTCCAGAGCATCAATCCTGCGGCAAAATTCAACAAACTTGGGATAATCTGAAGCAGAAATTTCCTGAAGGGGAAGTTCGAAGTGCTGCTTTACTTCCAGCGCGTTCTTGTTGAATGTGAATTTAACCAGATATTTGCCGAATTTACTTTCTTCAGTAATGTCTTGAGGCATATCCTTAATGATAAAGTTGTCGGGAATATTTATATCAAACTGCTGATCCAGATATAGCGGAGTAAATTCAAGCTTTATTCTGATTGGGAATTTACGCTGGGTTTTCTGTATATATTTTTTGCTGAGTTTAAGTTTAAAAGGAATAGAGTTGAATATAAACTCATCATCCTGTCCCGATACCTGTAGAAGAAAATCCGATATCTGGAATTTATATTTTATGCGAAACGGTTCTTCTAGATTATCTATATTTGGGAATTCTGCCTTTTCTAATACAGGCTCTCCAAAAGAGTTTGCCAGTCCCTTTTCAATATACTTGTTCTTAAGGGTTTTTTCTATGCTCTCAATAAAAACAAGGCGAAATAAACCGGATAAATTGCCCAGATAAGTTTCCTCTGCCGAACAATCGGATTTCACTTTAATATCTCTGTTAATATTTATAACCAGTTTTATTCTTGCGCCGTTAGCTGAAATATCTAAAGGAGGAGTTTTGCATACCTGATAATTAGCTGCATTGAAAGCAAGCGCATCCGCATTTGTTAAACTCGGAGAAATTTCGCCGAACTTAAGATATTTATTACTTACATCAAGCCAAATATTTTCTCCCTGAAGATTAAGTTTTACAAGTGGTGTTCGAAAAGCACCATAGTAAGGTGCGTCCATTTTTGCAAGCGTATTTGGTCTTACAAGAACATAAGTTGCATCAAGTTCTGCTATATCCAGCATGACTTTTAGTAAAATAGCTTTATTTCCGCTCCTTTTTGTTAAAGTAGATATTGCTGAATCAAATCCAGCACTGTTATGTTTAATAGTTTCGTTTATGTAATAGTATATCGCTTCTGCCTTTTCTCTAGATGTGTTACAACCCTTCATAATTTCATAGGTTGTATCTTTAAGCAGCGACGTAATAATGGATGTTCCCATAATTAAACTTCTGTAGAGAGAGCTCACTTTATCCAATTTCATAGAAGCCATTATCGTAATATTTGGTAATACATCTTCTTCTGGAGGCATCATAGCCTCTTTTGTAACACTCGGAACATCATAGCACTCAAACTGAACAAGTTTTCTGTTGTCTTCCAAATTTTTCTCTTCTCTTACTATATTATCTCCTAAATTTTTGGATATATACGAGACATTAATGTCTGACGGAAATATCATGGTATAACGAGACCAGAGAAGGGCTTCATTAAATGCCTGAAAATAAAACGGAGGCAGTTTAAAATAACCTTTAGCAATATTATATGTTTTATGTTTGTCCGTATATTTATATTCTATTACTGCGTCCTTTTCTAGTCCATGTACGGAATAAGTGTGTTTTCCCTTTATCCTTACAGGTTCTAATATTGTTCCATCTTTAAGGAATACTCTTAATTCTTCCAGCTCTCCGGGGATGTAAATTTCACCATATTCCTCTCTTCCTATTTCACTAAGAATTTTAACTATCTTATGTATTGTCTCCCTATAACTGCCGTCTGTGTTAAAATTTATAATCTTTCCATTATATAAAGCGGCAGTGCAGGCATTGGGAAGTTCGCTTAGTTCTTTATTCTCCTCAATTAGTTTTACTGCGTTGAATTTCTTTGGAGTATATGGTGCTACAATTGCTTTTATTTCAGATAACATATTTCTGAGTTCATAGTCGTCCGGATCAAGCTTTAAGGCATCTCTCCACGCTTCTATTGCGCTATTTGTCTTATTCTCAGAATAGAAAAGATTGCCTAATGTTTTATGGCACATACTGTACGTTGGTACGATATCCAGAATATCTCTATACTGTTCGTATGCGCTTCGGCGATTCCCCAGCTTAAAATATAATTTGCCTAATTCCATGCGTAAATCCGTTCTCAACGGATTAGCTTTTATACGAGCATCGTAGTGTGCTGCAGCCTGATCATACTTGCTTTCCTTAAGCAAGAGAGAAACAGGTATGTCTCCGCTTTTTTTGTAAAACCTGTTAGCTTTATCAAACCTGTTTTTGTCAGCATACAACTTTGCTTTAAGCACTAAGGCATCTTTTAGCTCAGGATTGATTTTTAAAGCAAAATCAATGGATTTTTCGGCTTCTAAGTCCCACTCTCTTTTTTTGTAAATTTTTCCAATATCAATGTAGCCGGAAGCAAACTCAGGATTTATTTTTATCGTGTGTTTAAATTTTTCTATTGCTTCTTCGTATAACTTGTTTCTCTCAAAATATGCGCCCAGTGCCGCTAAAGCAGGTACATGTTGGTTGTCATACTCAATAGCTTTATTGTAAAAATTCTTTGCCTTATTTTCTCTTTCTGTTTTTGGAAGAAATTCAGCTTGTTCGTACATCTTGCCTATTGCATATAAAAATCCGGAAAATTTGGGTTGAAGTTCTATAGCTATTTTTAAGTGCTTTATTCCGTCATCCTGTAGTCCCTGGTAATAAAGGTACATGCCGGTATAGTAATAGTTCAGAGCTTTATTGTTATTTGATTTTGCTTTAAAAAGCAGAGTCTTTTCTAACTGGGGTAAGTTTAAGATTGGAAATAATCCCAAAGAATGCGGGATTTTCTTTATATCCAGCAAGTTATTCATAAACATTAGATTTGCACAGGTTCTTTCCTTTCGATCAGTTACTCTTAACTTAAATGTCCAGTTATCTAATTCTGTTTCATAAACAGATTTGATAAGCAGAGAATTCCATCCTTCATTCAGAGAAGCGGTAAATGAATTAGTTAAAGGATAGAAATTTTTATACCTGTCACATATAGAGACGCATTTATAGTTAACCCATGCTTTCCATGACTGCGGCGTTTGAAGCTTGAAGATTACATCCTGTTTAAAAGGAGAATGTATAAATGTCAGAGCATAAGCGCATCCAACATTTGGCTTAACTATTTGTTTGAAATCAACTAAGCCATTTCTGAAGATCCCCTCAAGATGTCTCCAGCAAACCTGTCCAGCGTATCCACGATAATTGGTATCGGACTTGATCTCTTGTTCAGGAGGGAATTTCTCATAGAGACATGAGCGTCCAAATTTTCCAAACGGACCGATTACTGCCCATTCAGTTACATATCCGAAAGAATCGTATATTTCTCTAGCCTTTTTAGGCTGATGAGCAAGGTTATAAAATTTCACAAGAACCTGTTTCGCAAGAAACTTGTTTTCACTGTTACTTATTCCCTTTTTTAGTGCCTTTTCAAGAACCTTAATAGCTTTTCTATAAGTTGCAGACTTGTTAAACTTGTCAGATGAGTCCAGCATGTTTTGTAATATAACTGAGCTTCTTATAGAATCGGGATTTTTCTTTAATATTTTTAGCCGGCTATCCAGCATTTCGTCATATTTGCCTCCGGCTTCATATGCAAAGGCTATGCTCTCGTATGCAGGTATTACATTAGTTGCATTTGCCATGGTCGTCAGGCATATAAATATTGCTAAAATAAAAATTTTAAATAGTTTCATCATTCAACCGCAGGTTTCTTTTTAATTATTATTTCATTATTTTCGCTCTTATCTACATTCGTGCAAAATTTGCGAAATTCAGGATATTCTTCAGGCGAAATTCTGGAAACATCCAGCTGAAACTTTATTTGAACCATAACCTTATCAGGTAATTTTCTATATACTATTGACAGAGAACCGAATTTGCTTTTCAATTCAACACGTTGGGGCATATGACTTGCCTCATAACCCTGTGGAATCAGGAATTCCGTTGTTCTGTTCTCCGTCAATGGATACGAAAGCAAGAGATCATATTTTCGCATACTGCTTGAAGCGTATCTTTGAGTAAGTTTATGCTTGAACATAACAGGATTAAATGAAAAGCCTTCGGAAACAGGTTTTAAGAACTTTGGCACACTAACAGCGTAATTGTATTCTATAGGAGTATCCAGCCCTGATAAATCGGGGAAATGGACATTTATTATCTGCGCACCTTCAAATATGGTATTTAATAGTTTTTCAAATTCCTCCTTTTGCTTTGAAGGGATTTGGAAAAAATATCTAATTGCGGGACAGAATGCTCCTGTAATTATTTCTGTTCCGCCAATGTATGCGCTGTCATCGTTCTTTAGCAGTACTTTTTTATCTGAGGTACGACTATTATGGATGCCTGTGCTGACAGGTATTGTCGATAATATGCCCTTTCTTCGCTTCATGTCCACTACAAACACACTGGCTTTCTGATCCATCCATGGTATCTCATTGATACTGCTATACTCAGCAGTGCCATCCAGCCAAAGCTCTTTCCCGTCCTTAAGCCGGACATAACATATTGCGTGATTAAACAGCCCAAGATATGGTTGAGAGCAATCAAACATGCCCATGGATTTTGTTCTCACAAGCATAATTTCCGAATAAATCCCAGCTTCTTTAAGCATTGTCATCATCAACAGGGCTTTATCCTTGCAATCTCCAAACTTTCTGCTAAATACCTGGCATGCTTTATACGGTTTATAACCATGTATTCCAAATTCTAAACCTACATACCTGATTTTTTTAACGACATAATTGTATATAGTTCTAATCTTGTCAATTTCCATAGTCTTGTTTTTCATTAATGAAGCGACTGTCTTTTTTATTTCAGGAGACGATTCCATCTGGTCGATTATAAGATCAGAGTACCACTTGGCTACATCAGACCAAGATTTAAAGGTAGATATAAGCAAATAGGGAATGATTTCTTGGTAAGGGGGCATATTTAATTCTTTCTCTATTTTTTTAATGTTTCTTTTTTCCCAGATATAGCTAATAGTATCTGTCTGTTTATTATAAATTTTTTGCAAAGAGATATTAAGCTTTGGGCTGTAAAAGTAGAATTTACGTTGTTTTGGGGCAATAAGAATGTATTTAGAACAAACTATAGGATTTGTATCCTTAAATAAGAATATACTTCCAAAGTAATCGCCATATATATTGCCTCCCATATCATTAATCTTATATTCAAAATCAAGGATATCGTCTTTTTCAAGAGAACTAAACTTAATAGTTTTTCTTCTGTAATCATAGTATAGTCTATGCTGTGGGCTGGATGTGGATACGTCAGAGAATTTATAGTAATCTGTTATTGTTCCATCCTTTTTTATAATACGCGCTTTTTTAATAATAACTTCCTGATCTCCAGGGACATAATATATGTTGAGATGATTAAAATCTTTTACCCCTTTATCTGTAAGAATTTTAATAACCTGATGTACATATTCAGATGAAGTCCCATCAGCATATACACGTGAAATTGCTTTATCTAGGAGATACACAGCTTCGCTATCAATATGTTTTAGGCTCTTTGCAGAATTGATTATTGATGTTATGTCCTCCGCGAAATTCTCCTCATAAGCTTCTTTCTTTGGACTTACAAATTCCTCATATTCTCTGAGCCATGTATAGTTAGGTTTTATTTTCAAAGCCTTATTGACAAATTCCTCAAACTTTTCGTAATTACCGATGCGTCGATACAATAGTCCTAAGCTTGAAAGTATTTTATAATTCTCCGGACAGATCATCATTGCCTGTTTACATATCTTGACAGCTTTATGAAATTGATATCTGTCAGCATATATCTTAGCTATCCTGAGAGGGATATTAGTATTATATGGATTCATGCTCGCCATTTCACGGAGTTCGTTCAATGCCTCTGAATCCTCACTCATATTTAGTAAAATTTGAACAATTTTTTCTCTTGCATAATTATCTGTAAAATCTATCTCTGAAAGCTGTCGGAGTTGTTCCAAAGTTTCCTCCTGTGAATTATGATGCTCATAATAGCGAATTATACTGTCCAGCGTTTCTTTCTTATATGCTCCTGCATACGCAGAAGCATCTTTTATCTTCTCAAGCAAAGGAGGAATAAGCGGAGTCAAACCTTGTTTTGAGTAAATATAGATTTTTAGACAAATTGCTGGAAGAAACGACGGATTCATATCAATGCATTTATTAATCATACGCAAGGCTTTTGTAAGGTTATCAGCGTCCAGATAGTATTTTGCCAGTTGATAAGAGGCTATTGTAAAATCAGGATCTAATTCAATAGTTTTCTCTAGAAGTTCTCTTCTTTGATTTGGTTGATGCGCAAGAATTGCTCCAAGATAGGCATAAAAAGGATTATTGGGACTTAACTGAATGGCCTTTGTTATGGATAACAAATCCCTATGTTCGGTTTCATCATATGGCAGATTTTTGTTGTATAGATATGCCAAATAATAATAAAGCTGCGCATTATCCGGGTCGGCTTTGATGTTCTCTTCAAGAAAAGATATATTCTCTGAGCTGATCTTGCCCGTATCTTTCACAGGAATATATTTTGCTGTTTTTGCAGTAGGTAAATTTGTGCTAACCTTTAGTCCCGATATACGATTACCATTTGGAGATGTTATTCTAAAAAGCAATCCCCACTCCTCCTGTTTTTGACATAGCTTGATCAGGATTTTATTCCATCCTTTATTAAGGGAAACTTTTACATGGCTCTGATCAAATCGAGCAGAATGATAATTATTATCGCTTAAAATCAGACTGTTATTTACCCATATTTTAATTGCGTCATCATTTCCTATTCTAAATGCAACTTCTCTTTTCTTGTTTGATTTAACAAACGTCAACAGATATGCACAGGTGTTTTTATTTGGTCTGAAAATAGCTCCAAGGTCAACAAATCCTGACGGAGATTCAATATTTATATGTCTCCATTTTACTTCTCTGTCCTTACCCTGATATTCGGAAGAAATTTTTATTTCCGTCTCAGGCGGGTATTCTCTTTCAAAACCTGTTTTCCCATCATTGTCAAATGGACCTATTGCAAACCAGTTCTGAATAAAACCGAGTTTTTTACATAAACCATTCGCTTTATCAATTTTCCCATTCTCAAGATATAGCTGAAGCATAAACCATTCAGCAAGAGACTTTAGGAATGGTCTGGATGTTTTGCCTTTTCTTATATACTTACAGATTTTCAGAACATCTGTTTTATTACTGATACTGAAACGCATATCAAAAATTCTTCTTAGATATACCTCCCGCTGTACGCTATCGGAAGTCTCTCTAATTAGTTTTTTATACGATATAAACGCCTTGTCACAATTCCCCCTTGCTTCTTCAAACAGTCCCGAGTTTTCCAGAATTAATATATCTTCTCTCTCCGGTGTTGAATAGACAGGGATACTGATAAAAAGTATCGAGAGAACAACGAAAAACAAAATTTTTGAATTAACTTTCATGTGATATAAATGCCCTTCATAAATCCTTCGTCAATATAACATCTCGCAGATTTACAAGCAATAAGTTAAAAATCCAAAGACGGATTCGAATATTAAAGAAGCACAACAAGGAATTGCAGACTATTGTTGCATACGCGCCAAAGTCTGAATTTAGACATTATACGAGCAACCCAAGCTATTTCAGAATCTGGTTATTAGGTAATAGCCTTTGGCACAAAAATCTCGTCAAGACAGTGAACCACATAGTTATCAGTCATACCAGCAATAAAATCCAATACTATCAACTCATTTGGTTCATCTGGTGAATAGTTAATTTTTTTGATAAATGTTTTCAAAACTTTATAGACTAGGGCTTCGGGCAATTTATCAACATCTATACTGAGTCTTTTCGTCTTTTGCAAATCCTTAATAAGGCGATAAAAGAGTTCTTCTATGGCACAGGTCGCTTGCTTTTTAAATTTTTCAACCTTATCATTCTTGTATATTTTGGCATAGTTGAACTTTATTAGTTCAACTAAAGCCGCATGCTTTTCTTCACTCAATCCTACTTTGTCGGGATGTGAGGTACAGTAGTTAATCAAATCCTCTAGAAGTGTTCCCATTATTTCCCCGTTATTTCTTCCTAAAACATTCACAACCTTGCGAGGAATCATACTCTCCTGAATCAATCCTGCTATCAACGCATCCTCAGCATCTCTTCCAGCGTAAGCGATTTTATCCACTACTCGCACGATACAACCCTCGAAAGTACAAGGACTTAATGCCTCAGCTCTGGTTAATATATTCTCCAGAACCTTGTAATTTGTTTCCGGTTTGATTTCTCGGGAAAAGTCTTCGCCACAATGCGAGACTATTCCATCTCGCACCTCGTAGGTCAGATTCAGACCAGCTTCAGGCTCTCTATCCAACTCAGCAAGTCTATCAACAACTCGTAGTCCATGCATTTCATGTTGGAATGTGATTCCGAGGTTGCTGGCCTTTGCTAATTTCTTCAGCACTTCTTCCCCATGGTGTCCAAAAGGGGCATGTCCCATATCATGTCCCAAACCTATAGCCTCAGTAAGATCTTCATTCAGCCCAAGTTGGCGTGCTACTGCTCGCGAAGCCGAAGCTACATGTAAGGAATGTTCAATTCTGGTGCAAATGTGGTCGTTATTTGGTAAGAAGAAGACCTGTGTCTTATGCCGCAACCTTCGGAATGGCAGGCTGTATATTATTCGATGAATATCCCTTTGGAATTCGGTCCGGTAAGGATCAGGCTTCAGTGGTTTTCTTCGACCTCTCGAATTTTCAGACAGAGCTGCATTTTTGTTGGTGCAGAAAGTTCTTTCGTTCAGCATCGCGCTTAGTCTTCTCCTAGCACTTTTAGAAGTTCTTGGCATAATTCAGTTTTGTCATATCCGTTCTGTGCCAGATCAGCTACAACCTGACCCTTTTCATAAAGTTTCTGCAATCGTGAGTTATCGATCAGCATTTTTCTGTCTTGCCCATTTTGTGACAGCAATTTTTGAAAAGCAATGGGGATATCTGAGATATTTCCTATGGTAATAAACTCTGATAGTCCCAAAAGCAATGGGTTGTCATTGCCGTTGATCAAGGTTCTGGCATCATTTTTGTAAATAACAACTCTCTTTCCAGCGTTCCAAGCAATGCCAGCTTCTACAGTAGCCCCTTCGTCAGGAACACGACCATTTATGTTCAAAACTAACCCGTCACTGTCAAGCACTTCATAAACATCCAGTGTAAAGATAGCCTTATTCAATAATCTATTGGCTTTTACTTCAGATACACCCATCGCCTTGAAAACATCCAACAGGTGCGCAAACTCAAATCCATCTCTATGTGGGAGAAACACGTTAAACCCGTTATTCTCCAAGGCAGTTGCAATCTCTGTCATCTCCTCTTTCTCTTTCACATTGAAAAGAGGACCAGCACAGTATATTTTTAGTCTTTTCGCTGTTTCCACTCTAATTCCTTGTCTACTTATCTGACTAGCATTTATTTGTCAAAGTTTACATGAAGGAACCCCAAGGGTCAACTGAATAAATCCAATTTCATCAGGTATCTTTCAGTTGTTATCCTATTCGTTTTTATGTCGTATAACAACTCATTGCAGGCGATACCAAGGGACGTCCTTCTTTTAGTAGGTAAAATCACAGGTACTTATTACAGTATGAATACCCTTCATAAATTCTTCATCAATATAATATCTCGCAATAAGTTAAGAATCTAAATTCCCCATTTTTATTGAAGTCTCAAGCAATTTTGGATATAGTAACACCAAGTGTTTGATAATTAATGCAGGCAAGAGAAGTAAAAACAGTAACCACGAAAACAAAGGAGGGAACAGAATGAGAAGAATAGTAGTAGCAGCAATTGTTTGTGTATTTGCGTTGGCCACCATAGTTCGTGCAGAAGATACACCAAAACGTGCATTGGCAGAACAACTGCTTGAAGCCATGGAGATACAAAAGACCATCGAGAAATCGCTTGAAATGGTTAAGCAGATTATACCGGCTCAAATGAAACAAAGGGGTGTCACCGATGGTGTCTCAGATAAGGCTAAAGAAGCAACGCAGAAAACGATGGATCTCATCATGAAGGAAATGAGCTGGGATAAGCTGAAGGATGATTATATTTCTATCTATGCAGAAATCTTCACAGAAGAAGAGCTCAAGGGTGCTATTGATTTCTACAAGAGTCCAATTGGTCACAAATTTATTGAAAAGCAACCCGAGCTAATGAGAAGATCCATGCAAATCTCTCAAAAGCAAATGGCTACACTTATGCCCAAAATACAGCAATTGACTAAAGAAATGATGGAGCAAACTGCCCAACCAACGGATTGACACATATAAAATTATTCGCTATCCTGAACACAGTAAAGGTAACTGTTCAATGATATATGTTATGCAGGGGAAAAATGAATAGAAGGAAGTTACCTAAACAGTTGGAAAAGGAAGGCGTTGAGGCAGGTGTCCGAGCGGCATTGGAAAAGAAGAGCATCGAACTCTATAGTGATTCGCAAATACGTATTCCCGTTTTGGAACTGAACACAGAACTGCGTAAGCATATTTTCTATGCACGATCACTTGGCGAACTGGTTATCGGTCTCGAAGCTATAGAAAAGGCTTTAGCAAATGAGCTGCGCGGATTGCAGACAATTGATGCTCAGGGCGACCGTGTAACAAGATTGCTGATTGTGACAAACGATGGATCCTCTCGCTTTTATCGTAGTTTGGAGTTCCTTCAGAAAAAACAGGGCGAGCGGCTCATGATCTGCCGGCTGGACGTTGATTCCGTATTGATGGGGAATATTCTTGGGCTTGAAGACAAGCAAGTGAAAGCTGTTTTGCTGAACAGAAAGAGATCCGTGGCAAATGTATTCAAGAGCCTACTGTGAGCTAGGCTAATGTTAAAAGCCAGTTCTAAAAAGCGACCTGTCAAGAGTCGCATTGTCTGCTTTGGTGACAGTCTGACTGTCTGTGGTGGTAGGGATGGTCGTTATACGGACTGGCTGGCTTCTTTTTTGCCCGATTGTGAGATTATCAATAAAGGTGTAGGTGGGGATACTCTGATGAGCGGGCGGGCGCGTTTTCAGGAAGATGTGATCAGTTTGGAACCGGACATTGTTGTGATAGAGCTTGACGCTAATGATTTTTGGGCTAAAGCGCGAACGATCGAGGAGCTCAGGAACGATTATGCGTTTATGATTAAAAAAGCGCAGAAGAATAATATCAAGGTTGTTCTTGCCGGGGTTTTCGGAGATATGGTTGATAATCAGGGAACTCCTGTCCTTAAGGTGTGGGGTACGAATGATTTCGGCCGTCAGATCCTGGAGATGGAAAGAGAACTGGCTTCTAAGTATAATTGCGAACATATTGAAAATATCCAAGCGGATATCAAGAACAAAAAATACTGGATCGATTCCAACCATCCCAACAAACAAGGTAACAGGTTCGTTGCCCTGCGTATTTTGCCTGCTGTAAAAAAACTGCAATAAATTACAATCAATAATTTAAAATCAAGAAATTCCCCATTTTTGTTAGATAATAGTGTATAGTCGCTAAGAACAAATTGGTAATAATTAGAAAAAGAGAAACATATGGCAGACAAAAAGACATTTGAGAGTCTTGGACTTTCGGCAAAAGCGCTGGACGCAATTAATGAAAAGGGGTTTGAGGAGCCAACAGCAATTCAGGCCATAACTATTCCTGTAATGCTAAGAGATGATACTAATATCATCGCTCAGGCTCAAACAGGTACAGGTAAAACAGCTGCATTTGGATTACCTCTGATAGAAATGGTTAACATGGATTTTAGAAAAGTTCAGGCACTGATCCTTGTTCCTACAAGAGAGCTAGCCATTCAGGTATCAGAAGAAATCAATTCACTCAAGGGAGACAAGGATGTCAAAATAGTACCAATTTATGGCGGGCAGTCTATTGATCAACAGTTACGCAGCCTGAAAAAAGGCGTACATATTGTGGTTGGGACTCCGGGCAGGGTGATAGATCATCTTAACAGAAAGACGCTAAAGATCGGAAAAATTGAGCACCTGATACTTGATGAGGCGGATGAAATGCTTAATATGGGATTCATTGAGGATATGGAAGAAATAATGAAGCATACAAATTCCGACAAAAGAACGCTGTTGTTTTCCGCAACAATACCAAAAAAAATAAAAGACCTTGCGCGTAAATACATGGACGGTTACGAGCTTCTTACAGTCAAGAAAGAACCGCTGACAACAAATCTGACGGAGCAAATATACTTTGAGGTAAAAGCCTCTGACAAATTTGAAGCACTATGCAGGATAATTGATATTGAAGACAATTTTTACGGTTTGGTTTTCTGTAGAACAAAAAGTGATGTTGATTCTGTTGCAGCTCATTTAAGGGATAGAGGATATGATTCAGGAGCTATTCACGGGGATTTCTCGCAGGCGCAAAGAGAAAGAACTCTTGGGCAATTCAAGAAACAAAAAATAAATATTCTTATAGCAACAGATGTTGCGGCACGTGGAATTGATGTTAATAACCTTACCCACGTTATAAATTATTCACTACCACAAGATCCGGAATTGTATATTCACAGAATAGGTCGTACAGGAAGGGCAGGGAATGAGGGCACTGCCATTACGTTTATCACTCCTAGCGAGTATAAGCGATTAATGGTCATACAGCGAGTTGCCAAGACTGATATTAGAAAATCAAAAGTACCAAATGTAAATGATATTATCGAAGCCAAAAAGAAAAAGATTCACGATGATCTGACTGCTATTCTTAAAAAGGAGATTGATAGCAAGCATTATAACTGGGCTAAGAAATTACTTGAGAATAATAATCCGACAGAAATATTAGCTGCTATGCTTAAATATAGTTTTGAAGAAGAACTTAATCCTGATTCTTACGGTGAAATAAAAGAGGTCGGCGCAAAGGGAAAGCAACTTGATCAACAAGGTAAAGCAAGACTTTTTGTCGCAATTGGTAAAAGAGACAAGATTAATGCCAAAAAACTTGTTGAGCTTATTACAAACAAAGTTTCAATTAAATCCAAACAGATCAGCGATATACAGGTAATGGAAAAATTCTCTTTTATAACCGTTCCTTTTGAAAAAGCAGGGAAAATCGTTGTCAGCTTTAAAGAAAAGGGTCGGCAACCGCTGATATCTCATGCCAAGAAAAAATAAAATAAATTAAAATTTGTTTTTTATAGAATGTATCTTGTAATGTCAATATCCTCTACAAATCCTTCCATTTTTTCCTTTACATACTTTGCGTTTATGGATATTTTTTTGCCGCTTTTCTCAGGAGCATCAAAGGATATGTCCTCCAGCATTTTTTCCATAACGGTATAAAGGCGTCTGGCTCCTATATTCTCTGTTGCCAGATTTACCTTGAATGCTATAGAGGCGATTTCACGAATAGCATCCTTTGTAAAGCTGATCGTAACATTTTCTGTTCCTAGAAGCGCTGTGTATTGCTTTATCAATGCGTTGCGAGGTCGTGTGAGGATCTTTATAAAATCATCTTCAGTTAAACTTGAGAGTTCAACTCTTATTGGAAATCTTCCCTGCAGTTCAGGAATAAGATCCGACGGTTTGCTTACATGAAAGGCTCCGGCTGCTATAAATAGAATATGATATGTTTTTACCATTCCATATTTTGTCGCAACAGTCGTTCCCTCTACAATAGGCAGTATATCTCTCTGAACTCCCTCCCTTGATACATCAGGACCTGATTGCGACTTAACGCCTGCAACCTTATCAAGCTCATCAATAAATACTATGCCTGAATTTTCCACTTTGGATATAGCGTTACGAATAATTTCGTCCATATTAAGCAGTTTCGCCGCTTCTTCCTGAGTAATGATACGCCTAGCTTCCTTAATGGTTGCCTTTCTTTTCTTGCTTTGTTTCGGCATCATTTTAGAGAACATATCTTGAAAATTTATTCCCATTTCTTCTATGCCTGAACTTGAAAAAATTTCAACCATGGGCATTATGCTGTTTTTTGTCTCAAGCTCAACCATTCTATTGTCAAGTTTGCCATCAGAAAGTCTTATTTTTAACTTTTCTCGTGTTCTTTTAATTTGTTCTTCTTTTTCTCTATCATTAGTTTTGTTCTTTGCAGGGGGCAGAAGCAGATCTAACAGTCTTTTCTCTGCAAGTTGAGATGCCTTGATTTCAACACGTTGAGTTTCACTATCCTTTATCATCTTTACTGCAAGATCAGTCAGATCCCTTATCATAGATTCTACATCTCTGCCAACATATCCAACCTCTGTATATTTTGATGCCTCAACCTTAATAAACGGCACCTGAGCCAATCGCGCAAGGCGTCTGGCAATTTCTGTTTTTCCTACACCTGTTGGTCCGATCATAATGATATTCTTTGGAGCAACCTCATCACGCAGTTCCAAAGGCAGTTTCTGTCTGCGCCATCTGTTTCTCAAAGCTATAGCGACGGACTTTTTTGCATTGTTTTGTCCGATAATATATTTATTAAGTTCTTTTACAACTTGTTTTGGTGTTAGTGCGTCCATTAGAATTTTCTCCCTATAATTTCTCTACGACTATCTGATCGTTCGTGTATATGCATATTGAAGAAGCTATCATAATGGCTTCCTTAACAATTTCTGCTGCTGAGAGTCCTGAATGTTTTATCAGCGCTTTAGCTGCGGCAAGCGCATAAGGGCCTCCTGAACCTATTGCTAATACTCCATCACTTGGCTCAATAACGTCTCCATTACCAGATATAAGAAGTGAATAATCCTTATTGACAACAGCAAGCAAAGACTCCAGTCTTCTTAAAACTCTATCTGTGCGCCAGTCTTTCGCTAGCTCAATTGCAGCTCTCTGAAGATTGCCGCTATACTCTTCCAGTTTCTTCTCGAATCTTTCAAACAGAGTAAAAGCATCTGCCGTTGCTCCTGCAAAACCAACCAGCACTTGATCATTATATAATCTACGCAGTTTTTTTGCGTTATGCTTCATAATAGTTTCGCCCTGTGTAACCTGACCATCGCCACCTATAGCCACTTTTCCCTTATGCCTTACAGTAAGGATTGTAGTTGAACGTGTCATTTTTTCTCCTCCCAAACTAATTTTTAAATCTCAAAAAGATATCTCATTAATATAACACCTTGAGGCTATGCAAGCAATGAATTGTGCTGGCTGGGCACATAGGTAACACTTTTCGTTTAAGATTCTCATTGTGATTCTCACAATATATCTCATAGGTGTTAAATAATCAAGCGCCTGATGAGGCCCCAAATTCCTATTTAGCCTAGCAAATACAGAGATCTAAAGAGAATTCGGGATTAGTTTTTACCTAATCTACTTGCTTTTGCCATAATCTTTTCCTATGCGCCTATCTCTCGATTGCTTTTCTTCTTATCCCCATATACCTCTTTAACCATTTCTTCTAATCCAAAATGCTCCATGCAATGACCTATCCAGCTTAGTCCCATCTTTCCCGTTACCCCTTCTTTAGTCCTTCTTAATTTGACTTGCGACATCTTTTTTGTTAATAGCATTTTTATCTCCGCTTTTCACCCATTGGGTAATGATTTGTTTTTAGTATTATACCAGCGGCGACTACTCCTTTCCACTCTTTTTTAGACTTCTATGTAGGTTTTAGGGTCAAGTATATCTCTCAGCCCTTCGCCTAACAGATTATAACTAAGAACCGTTATAAAAATAGCAAGCCCGGGAAATAATGCAATCCACCATGCGAATTCCATTGTTGATTTACCTATTGAAAGAAGATTTCCCCAGCTTGGTGTTGGTGGCTGAACGCCTAGACCCAAAAAGCTTAGAGCCGATTCCGTAAGTATCGCGCCGGCTATTCCAAAAGTAGCGGCAACATATATAGGAGCCATTGCATTTGGCAGGATATGACGAAAAATTATTCTCATATTGCTTGCGCCCATTATTTTTGCCGCCTGTGTGAACTCGCGTTCTTTAAGCGTGAGGAATTCTCCTCTAACAAGCCTGGCAATGCCCATCCAGCTTGTTAACCCGATAATTATCATTACATTGGTTATACATGGTTTTGTTATCGCTACAATCGATAGAATAAGGAAGAAGCTTGGAAAGCAAAGCATTATATCAACAAATCTCATTAAGGCTGAATCAACTTTTCTGCCATAATATCCTGCAATGGACCCAATAAGAATGCCTATTATGATTGAAATACCTGTCGCAACAAATCCTACCTTGATGGAAATGCGCGCACCCCATATTATCCTTGAGAGCACATCACGGCCCAGTTCATCGGTTCCGAGAATATGATTATTCTGAAAGGGTTTTTGGAATATAGCATCTACGTCTATTTTATTTGGATCATACGGCGATAGAACAGGCGCAAAAATGCCAGCAAAGAACATTGTAAGGATAATAATTATTCCAAAAAGAGCAAGTTTATTTTTTTTCATATTTTATCCTTGGATCAGCAATCCCGTAACATATATCCGCAAGAAGATTTCCGACCAATGTAAGCACTGCTCCTATAGTGAGAATTCCCATTATAGCGGGATAGTCTCTGGACATTGCGGATTGAAAAAATAATCTGCCCATACCTGGAATTGCAAATATGGTCTCTATAATAACACTGCCGCCGATCAAGCCCGGGACAGAAAGACCTAAAATAGTGATAAGGGGTATTACGGCGTTCTTTAATGCGTGTTTATAAACAACTTTGAATTCGCTTAAGCCCTTTGCCCGCGCCGTTCTTATATAGTCCTGATTCAGCACTTCAAGCATATTTGACCTCATATATCTGGACATACCTGCAATTCCTCCGAATATGCCTATAAAAACAGGCATTATTATATGCCTGCCAAAATCAGTCAGTCTTTGAAAATGACTCATCTGATCGTAATTCATTGAGTGAAGTCCTGAAATAGGAAGCCAGCCAAGTTTTATACTAAAGAGCATGATAAGGAGCATTGCAAGCCAGAATGACGGCATTGAAAAACCGACGAATACGAAAACTGTTGAGAATCTGTCGAACCATGAATTTCGTTTTGTAGCTGACGCAATTCCTACGGGGATTGCTATGAGAAGTATAAATAGAATTGATAATACATTGATCATCAAAGTTATTGGAAGTGTTTCCCTGATTTTTGAACGCACAGATCTGTGGTCTATAAATGATGTACCAAAATCAAGGCGGACTATTCTTTTAAGCCATGCGGCATATTGAACATACAGCGGTTTATCCAGTCCGTACAGTTTCTCCAGTCTTGCTCTCGTTTGCTGGGATATTTTAGGGTTGAGCTGTGTTTGAAGGTCTGTTGGCTTGCCCGGCGCAAGGTGTATTACTGAAAATGTAATTATGCTTATGCCTAAGAGAAGCGGGATAATGCCGAATAAACGTCTGAGTATATAATTACCCATTTTTTCTGAAGAATTCTACTGTTTTTTCAAATCCTTCATGCAGGCTGACACAAGGTTTCCATGAAAGGGATTTTTGCGCTTTATCAAATGATAAAATACTTCGTTTAAGGTCTCCTTCTCTGGCGGGACCGTACTCACAATCTTTGGGAAAATCTATTACGCGTTTTAATGCATTAAAGACTTCATTGACATCTGTTCCTTTGGCAGTTCCTATATTGAAAGCTCCGCATATATTCCGGTTGAGAGCCGACATATTGGCGGCAACAATATCATCAACATATACATAATCTCTAACACAATCGCCTTTGCCGAAGATTGTCGGGGTTTTACCTGTTAGCATGGCTTTTATAAAGATAGCTATAACACCTGCTTCTCCATGCGGATCCTGACGCGGGCCATAGACATTCCCATATCGCAGAGCTACATATGGAAGATTATATTCATGCTCATAGAATGAAAGATAGTATTCAGTTGAAAGCTTTGAAACTCCATAAGGGGAAAGCGGGCAGAATGGCTCACTTTCTGTTGTAGGCGAGTTTTTCGCTTCTCCGTAAACAGTTCCTCCTGAAGAAGCGAAAACCAGTTTCTTTACATTGTATTTTACGCAGTTTTGTAGGACATTAAGCACTCCCAATATATTAACATCCGCGTCAAAAACCGGTTTCTTCATTGACACTGCAACACTCATCTGCGCAGCGAGATGGTCAACGTAATCAGGTTGTTCCTTTTTAAATACATGTTCCAGTTTTTCACTGCGTATATCAATATTGTAGAATATTGCTTTTGGATTAATGTTTTCCTTTTTACCTGTTACGAGGTTATCAACTATTACAACCTCATGCCCTTCATCAATCAGTTTGTCTGTTATATGCGAACCTATAAATCCAGCGCCACCTGTTACTAATATTTTCATAACATTCCCCTTGCTCCCCCTTCAAAGGGGGATTTTTTATAATCAGTATGCATGCTTATGAAAACAAAACTCCAAAATTGTTCTTACGAGTATTTTCAGATCAAATGCCATAGACCAGTTCTCAATATAATACAGGTCGTATTTGGTTCTCTCCGCAATTGATGTATTGCCTCTCAGCCCGTTTACCTGTGCCCATCCTGTTATGCCCGGCTTTATCCGGTGTCTTGACATATACCCCAGTATATCATTCTTAAACTGCTCTACAAAGAATGGTCTTTCAGGTCTTGGACCGATAAGACTCATATTCCCTCTAAGTATATTTAAAAGTTGTGGAAGTTCATCAAAGCTCATCCTTCGTATGAATGTGCCGACTTTAGTTCGTCTTGGATCTTTTTCCTGCGCCCATACAGGACCAGTATGTTCTTCTGCATCCATACGCATTGATCGAAATTTATATATAGTAAAAACCTTATTGTTTTCGCCGATTCTCTCTTGATTGTATAGTATCGGACCTTTTGAATTCAGTTTTATGGCTATTGAAAGGATTAATAATAAAGGAGAAAGTATGATCGTTAGTACAGCGGACAATATCAGATCAAAGGCTCTTTTTAGGAAAAGATTGAAGCTTTGAAGGGGGGATTCCTTAAGTCCTATTACAGGTATTCCGTCTATGTCATCTACATTTACCTTGCTTGTTACAATTTCGTATACGCCCGGCACAATAGTGAAATCTACGTTCAGCTCGGTACATTTTAATATAATATCCAAAGTGTCTTTGTTTGACACATTAGGCGACGCAAAAATAATCTTATCAATATTTTTTTTTCTCGCTATTTTAGGGATTTCGGAGATTCCTCCCATAATTTCCAGATTGTTTTCGCCTTTTGAATGAGTGATTTCTTTATCCGAGATATATCCGATTATTTTATAACCCAGCGCGATATGTTTTTGAATTTTAGACGCTATTGCTTTTGCAGTTTCACCCGTGCCAACGATAATTACGTTTCTAATGCCGAATCCTCTCTTTATAGCGGTTATTTGTATTTTTCTGATCGCCATGCTCATAAGCGTAATACACAGGAAATTAAGACCGGAAGCATACGCGAATGTTAATCTGGAATAGGAAAATTGGCGGTACAGGAATGTTATAGCCATTAGAACTAATGTGGCAAACAAGACAGCTTTAAAAATAGAATATACCTTATCAATTAGGGAAAGGAAAGAATTCTTCTGTTTATACAATCCGTGAGATGAAAGCGATATCAGCCAGATAGGAATTACGATTATCAGCAGTTTAAGATAAGGATGAAAAGCAGGAATATATTCTGCTGGAACTTGGTGTATGTAAAAACGGATATAGTAAGCAAATAAAAAGGACACTACGGTCATCAGAGTGTCCGATATCACAGAGAGTATTATGAACAAAGACTGCTTTGGATTTTTAACCATGTTTTTTCTGATATTTGGTCATAATGATATCTTTGATTTCTTTCTTGAATCTCTGCTTGTTAAAAGAAAGAGCGTTTTTGCGGATTTTATCTTTATCAAATTTCATTTTCTCAAATTCCTTCACTGCTTCAATTAAGGAATGCGGATTCTGCTCTTTAAACAGAACCCCATTTTCTCCGTGTTTAACTGTTTCAAGAACACCGCCTTCAGCGTATGCGATCACTCCTTTACCGCATGACTGCGCCTCAAGGGGAGTTATGCCGAAATCTTCCTTGCCCGGAAATATAAAACCTTTGCACATAGCATAGTATTCATGCAGTATATTATCAGGCTGCCAGCCTAAGAATGTTATGTTTGCCTTTGCCAATGCTTTGAGCCTTTTCTCTTCCGGACCGCTGCCGATTATTATAAGAGGCAGTTTTAACTTATTGAACGCTTTGATAGCTATATCAATTCTTTTGTAATAAGTTAATGCTGATATCATAAGGTAAAAGTTTTTATCCTGATGAGGCATTGTCTCGCGCATTACCTCTGGTATTGGTGTATAAAAATCAGTATCTACAGGCGGGTATATAACGCTTGATTCTCTTCTGTAATAATGCTTAATCCTTGTCGCAACATGTTTTGAGATAGCAATAAAATCATCCACTCTGCGGGATGACGCTTCATCCCATACTCTTATGCGGTTCATAAAAAATGGCACGGTAAACTTGGAAATAGTTCCGAGTCGCTCGTGGGAGAAATACTCATGATACATATCCCATGCGTATCTCATTGGTGTATAGCAGTAGCATATATGACAGGTTTCCGGAGATGTTAGGGCGCCTTTAGCAACGCAGTGGCTGCTGCTCAGGACAATGTCGTATCCTCGCATATCAAATGACTCTACAGCAATAGGAAAAAGAGGCAGGTAATTTCTGTATTTTGTTTTTGCAAGAGGCAGGTTCTGGATAAAGGATGTTTTGATATTCATCCTATTTATAGTATCAGTTATTTTCTCGGGTATATGAACAAGTGTAAAAATATCTGCATTGGGAAACAACTCGCAGAATATTTCCAGACACTTTTCTCCGCCACGCATGCCTGTAAGCCAATCATGCACTATCGCTATTTTCATAATTTATTAATAACCAGTCCGGTAAGCAGCTTAGGATAGAAATACGTGGATTTTTGAGGCATAACTTCGCCTTTAAGCGATATATCCTTAATTTGGCTGAGTTTTGTTGAATTTAAGAACAATAGAAGCTCATAGGAACCATTATCTATCTGCCTTATGCCTTCTTCGCTATCTGCGGTATATTTTATATTCTTCTGAAGCTTTACTTCTTTCTCCGTAATTCCAAGTACGTTCTCAATAATTACCTTATGCAGGATTGCAACATCAAGCTCTTTCCACGCATCAGGTATATTTTCCTGAACAAGGGGTTTCAACCCCTTGTGTTTCAACCTCTTGTTCAATGCGTAAAATTCTCCTTTTCCCATATATAAACCAAATACATGTTTATCTATATTTTTCTCCATATATTCAAACAGGTCTTTTTTGTCAATTCTGACTACATCAAAATAGGTAGATAAATTTTGTCTGAACGCAGACTTATTGAATTCTGGTAGATCTTTTAAAAGCCTATGAGTTGGGAAAACAACGAGTCCAGAATCATCCATTGCGCATAAATACATCATGATAAAGTTATAAGGCTCATTGCCTGTATGACTACTGTTGGTTTCAACCAGTTTTCTTTTATAATTAAGAGCTGTTTCATATCGATGATGTCCGTCTGCAATAAAAACTTTTTTGTCCTGCATAGCGTTAACAATTACATTAATATCATCATTATTCGTAATCGCCCATAGTTTGTGTTTTTCTCCTTTTGTATCTGTAATATCTATGATGGGTGAGCAGGAAGTATGGTTTTTTAGTATTTGAGATATGGTGTGTGTTGTGTCCTGATATAGTCCGAATATTTGAGAAAGGTTCGCTTTGCATGCACTCATTAATTTCAACCTGTCCTCTTTGGGCGCGCTCAGTGTCTTCTCATGCGGCAAAACAATTCCATGTTTAAAGTCTTCTAATTTAAGCAGACATATAAAACCTGTTCTTGTTATATCCTTTCCATTAACATTGAATATCTGCTGATATATGTAGATTGACGGCTCATCTTCTCTGCTTATTATGTCAGATTCTAACCAGTTATTAAGCAGATTATGCGCAGAACTGTATTTGTCGTTTTTTTCGTCAGGATCAGGCAGTATGAGTCGGACGATATTATAAGGACTGGAATTAAGATAGTCTCTTTTTTCCTGTTCAGAGATTACATCATATGGGGGGGAGACAACCTTTTCCAGATTCTGTATTTTTTCTTTATTGTATCTAATCCCTCTAAAGGGTTTAATAATAACCATATTAGATAAAGCGTAATGTATTTGGCAATAAAATTCAAGCATTTTTCTGCTTGTAATTTGATAAATGCTGAAGTATATTAATTTCTCGTTATCAAAAGCTAGAGGTGATTCAACATGTACGAAATATTAGATGTAAAACAGTTATCCAAAGAAATAAAGAGCATGATTATTTCAGTGCCGGAAATAGCAAAAAAAGCGAAACCGGGACAATTTATAGTGCTTAGAATAGATGAGAAAGGGGAGCGAATACCCCTTACAATAAATGATTTTGATGCAAAAACTGGCAATATTACCATAATATTTCAGGAGGTTGGAAAGACAACGAAAAAATTAGGAATGTTGAAGAAAGGAGATTCCTTAATTGATGTCGCAGGACCTCTTGGACATCCCGGAAGAGTGGAGAAACTTGGCACGGTTGTATGTATTGGAGGAGGAGTCGGAACAGCGGTTATATATCCTGAAGCCAGGGCATTAAAGGAGATAGGGAATACTGTTATCTCAATAATTGGAGCAAGATGTAAGGATATGGTTATTCTTGAAGATAAAATGCTGAAGATTAGTGATGAACTGCATATTACAACGGATGATGGCTCATACGGGAGAAAAGGAGTTGTTACGGATCCGTTAAAAGAAATATTGACAAAAAAGAAGATAGATCTGGTCATAGCTATCGGACCTATAATTATGATGAAGTTTGTATGTCTTATGACAAAGCAGTTCAACATTC
>CAZMXO010000002.1:0-27102 GCA_964570265.1 uncultured bacterium | reverse complement strand
CCCATGCGGAAGCGGCAAGAAGTATAAGAAGTGCTGCGGAGACATAGAACCGCCAAAAGCGGAATTTCGAGGCTAATTTAGGAATAAATGATGGTAAATATTGGGTAAAATTAAACATTTAGAGTAAATCTTTCATGGTTTTCTCATAAAAATCATCTTCTCTCTGCAAATTGATATGTTGCTAGGCAACTACTGAGCCGTTTTTAATAGTTTGAATAATATTTTGTTTTTGTACTTCAGTTTCAGCATCGTAGATAAGTTGAGATAGATACAAGTAGTTCCAACAAATTATCGCGTTTTCAATCAATCGTTTACACCCTTCTGCTATAATCTGCTCCTCTTTTGTGCCTTGTTGAAATTCCTGGTTGTTTCCATAGAAGACAGCATCTGCAAATTTATTGGAGCTTTCCAGCTTATTCAGCTGTTTTTCAATAGCTTGTCTAGGTTCAAGATCATCAATATAGTTGAGAAGAAAAAGGGTTTTGGGTATTTTCCCAAACTCTTTTAGGGTTCGATACAACGGATGTTGATGCGAGTAAGAACTTAGTCTCCTGAACAATTGAGAAGCTGTTGTTTCTTTCAATTTTATGGTCGCTACAAAACGTAATATGTTGTCCCAATTTTCCGCAACGATTCTTGTGTTAATTCTTCCATCCGGCAGAATTGGGTAGTTAAGATCTTTAAAATTTGACCTTTTCTCAAAACTATAGAGTCTTTGGTCTCTGAATTTTTTAATCCGTGGCGCATATGAAATTCCCAGCAGATGAGTAACGCCAAAAACCATTTCACTATATCCATGAATTTCTGTGTAAATATCAAACCAAAATAGATATGCAGAGCTTTATCCAGCTATGAGTTTTTCTCCGGGTACTGAAAATTCGTCTCCTCCAATATGCATAATCGGGCTTGCCGTATAGGGATTAAATTTTTTATTTACGAAGACATCCGCCCTTACTTCTACTGCGATTACTTCTCCTATCACAAGTACATGGTCACCAGCTACAATTTCTTTAAAAAGCTTACAGCTAAATGTTGCATAACACTCTTTTATTCCGGGAGATTTTATTCCTTTCAGCTTAACTTCTGTCAAATTAGATTTTTTTATTTCACTTACTCCTTCAGGAAAACTCTCTGCACACTTCCAAACCTGATTCAATAGTTCTTTTCCCGGTATATTAATTGTAAAATCTTTTGTTAGGCGGATATTAGCCAATGTATGCCGTTTAGGGGCGGAACTAAAAGCAACTAAAGCAGGCTTCATTGAAACCGGCATGACAAAACTAAACGGAGCAGCATTTAAAATTCCATTTTTATTAACCGTTGCCACTAACACTGTAGGTCTGGGCGCTAATACCTTGTGCCAATTATCTAAATCTAGTTTCATAGTCTTTTCTCCTTTCTTTTTGTAATTCAACAAAAGCTTTCGGAATATAATTCACTAATTCTGTAGCAGTTAGACATCTATCCAACTTGTTTTCGTCTTTCCATATATCTGCTGCCAGACCATGAAGATATGTTCCGAGCTTTGCCCCGTCTAATCCTGAAAGCCCCTGTGCAATCAGTCCTGAGATAAGTCCTGTAAGAACATCTCCCATTCCGCCGACGGCTAAAGCAGGATTACCTGTAGGATTTATATAAACATTGCCTCTTTCGTCAGCAATAATCGTTCTTGCTCCTTTTAGTAATGTAATAGTTTTATATGTAACTGCAAATTTTTCTGTCGTGCCTATTCTATCTGAACTAATTTGCGACACACTTGTATCAATAAGTCTTGCCATTTCACCGGGATGAGGAGTTATAATTGTGGGATACTTTCTCTTCTTGAGTATTGATGCATGTCCGGCAAGCGCATTAATTCCATCTGCGTCAATTATAACCGGCTTTTCTAATGATTCTATTAATTCGTAAATTAAATAACTTGTTTCTGCATTTGTGGAGAGCCCAGGACCTATGGCAACAACATCAACCCTTGATGAAAAATCCAGTATTTCTTTCTTTGCCTTTTTACTAAGACTTCCATCTGCGGTTTCAGCTAGAGGTTTTGTCATAACTTCTGTTAGCTTCATTTCCATAATAGAATTCAAGCTTTTAGGGATTCCAAGAGTGACAAGTCCAGCGCCGGAATAAAGAGCTCCAAGACTAGCTAGAGCCGCTGCGCCTGTTAGTCCTCTGGAACCGGCTATAACGAACACATGCCCAAAAGTGCCCTTATGTGAATTAATCGGTCGCTTAGGAATAAGAGAAGATAGCTCACTATGGGTCATCAAATTTAGTTTTAATTTTGGATCTGTTAAAAGTTTTTTAGGAAGACCTATGTCCTGAATAACAAGTTTACCTGTAAATTTAATACCGGGATAAATCAACAACTCTTTTTTGGGCAGACCAAAAGTGATTGTTCTGTCAGCTTGAATACAAACGTCTCTCTTTTCGTCAAAACCCTCATAAAGGCCTGAAGGCAGATCAACAGAAATAACCTTGCTTGATTTCAGCATGTTTATGCACTTAATTACTTCAAGCGCTACGCCTCTTACTGCACCTTTTAATCCAATACCAAAGATTGCATCTATTACTAAACCTGCATGAGAAAAAACATGTTTCACTTTTTGCAGTTGCTTTAATTCAACGACTTCAAATATATCAACATCCATCTTCTTCAGAACATCAAAGTTTATTTTAGCATCACCTTTTAAATCTTTAATACTACCCAGAACCACTACTTTAACATCTGCTTTTTTACTACGTTTTGAATTTAGAAGATAACGCGCTGCTACAAAGCCGTCTCCCCCATTATTTCCCTTTCCGCAGACCACAAGAACATGCGAATTTGTTTTCATTTCAGCCAGCATTTCTTCTGCGTTCTTACCAACTGCTCGTCCTGCATTTTCCATAAGAGATAATCCTTCAATGCCGCATTCCTCTATAGCAACCCCATCTATCTCTTTCATCTGATTGAAACTGGCTACCTTCATGAGTCTATTCTTGAACCTTTATAATATCTATCATATCCTTCACAGCTCTTTCCAGTCCGACAAATACAGCGCGGGATATAATTGTATGTCCGATATTTAGTTCTTCTATTTCCTTGATGTTGGCTATTTTCTTAGCGTTGAAATATGTTAATCCATGTCCTGCATGCACAATAAGTCCATGTTTTTTGGCATAACCTGTAGCGTCCACAATCTTCTTGAATTCGCCTTCTACAGCTGACTGACTGACTGCATTTGCATAACTCCCCGTATGCAGTTCAATCGCATCCGAACCTACTTCTAAAGATGCATCTATTTGGGATATTTCGGGATCTATAAAAAGATTCACGACAATATCCTTATCCTTGAAATGTGGAATTATCTCTTTTAATTCGCTCTTTTTTAAAACTACATTCAGTCCCCCTTCTGTTGTAACTTCTTCTCTTTTTTCGGGGACCAAACTTACCTGATCAGGTCCAAGTTTCAGAGCAATATCAACAATTTCGGCTGCAATTGACATTTCAAGATTGAATCTTATATTTATGATTTCTTTTATCAGCTTTACGTCTCTATCGTTGATGTGTCTTCTATCCTCCCTTAAATGGGAAACAATGCTGTCAGCGCCGGCAATTTCACATAAATGAACTGCCTTAACAGGGTCAGGCTCAAATGTTCTTCTAGCCTGCCTGATTGTTGCGATATGGTCTATATTTACACCTAATTTTGACATCGAATATCTCCTTATTACTTCTTAAGCACAACTTTTATGGCAGGCGGAGTGATTTGAATGAGTTTTACATTTGCAGGCAGTTTAATTTGTACCGGCAAAACATATTTACCCTTATTTAAGGCACTTACGTCTACAAAAACAAGAATACTTTTAGAGTTTAGTTTATCTACAATACGTGATGCGCCTCTTATTTTTACACTTATATGTTCTGGATCTAGCTCTGCTCGTAAGATGAAAGATGAGGGATGCACTACTGTTACAACAACATTACTAATTATCTTGTCTTTTTCTCTCCTTCTTGCAATATCTGCACCTTTTTCTCCAGATACATAAAACCAAATCATACAAGCAATGAAAAATGATAATATTTTTAATCCCCAATTTTTAGACATTACTTATTCCTCTTCCATATCCAAAAAGATTTTTTGCTTTTCTTCTTCGGAGCATATAGATTCTGCAATATTTTCCTCAGAGTAATACCGTCTATATCGCGTGTCAATTTTCGCTTTATGGCAACAGATATACCACCTGTTTCTTCTGATACCACAATTACTACAGCATCAGTCTCTTTTGTTAAACTTAAAGCAGCCCTGTGTCTTGTACCAATTACCCTCCCAATATTTGGAAGCTCCACCAGAGGCAAAATACAGCTCGCAGCAACAAGTTCTTCTCGTTCAATTATGACTGCTCCGTCATGAAGAGGTGAATTGGGAGTAAAAATACTACTTAACAGTTCACTTGTAACTTTAGCATTTATACGAACACCTGTTTCCACATAATTTTTTAGACCAATTTCACGACCAATTACAATAAGCGCTCCAATATTTTTTCTGGAAAGCATATTAACAGATTTTACTATTTCATCTATTAATTCATATTCTTGTAAAGACATATCTATAAGCGGATTTTGTCCTATTCTTGAAAGAGCACGTCTTAATTCAGGTTGGAAGACAATCAAGATAGCTATTACACCTATAGCCAATACTCTCTCAAGTATCCAGCTTATTGTATATAAATCCATAATCTTTGCTAAAAGCGCAATAAGTACAATGACAAGGAGTCCTTTCATAATCTGGACAGTTCTGGTGCCTTTGATAAACAAAAAAACTTTGTAGAAGATAATAGCTAATATGAAAACTTCTACGAAATCCCGCCAGCCTAAAACCGAAAAAAAGCTTATAGTATTATTGAAAAAGTTTAAAAACACTAAGCCTCCTTTATAGCTTTTATCATATCAATAACTCTTCGTGTCTGTACAACATCATGAACGCGAATAATATTTACGTCCTTCAAAGTCGCATATGCCACTGTGGCTAATGTACCCTCAAGCCGCTCATTAATATTTAAATTAAGCACATTCCCTATAAACGATTTTCTTGATGGACCTAAAACAACTGGTTTATCGAGTATTTTAAAATCGTTGATCCTATTAATGATTTTTAAATTATCCTCTGTGGTTTTGCCAAACCCAATCCCGGGGTCTACTAAGATATTATCTTCTCTTATTCCAGCATTCTGAGCCAGAACTATACTGTTTTTTAATTCCTCTATAATATCTGAGACGACTGACCTATACTTAACATCTTTCTGCATAGTCTTCGGATTTCCTCTCATATGCATAAGAATAATTGGAACATTGTACCGCGCAACAATTCTACCAAGTATCTCGTTATCTTTCAATCCCCCTACGTTATTTACCATACAAGCACCTGCGTCCAGAGCTTTTTTTGCAACTTCTGCTTTTCTTGTATCAATTGAGATTGGTATATCGAATTTTCTGACTATTTCCTTTATTACGGGAATAACTTTAGCGCTTTCTTCTTTTTCGCTAACTGGTTCTGCGCCCGGACGCGTTGACTCGCCTCCGATATCTATAATATCCGCTCCTTGCGCAATCATCTCATCAACCCGCTTTATTGCCTTTAGATGTGTATTGTACAATCCTCCGTCAGAAAAAGAATCAGGGGTCACATTCAATACACCCATTAACGCAGGTTTAGTTGTTAAATCTATTGTATGACTGCCGCACTTTAATATGAAATTATTAATTTTCAATTTCTAATCACCTGCTCAACATCCCCCTGAATCCCCCTTCAAAGGGGGACTTTTTGTCCATGTATTTGTACTCATCACTGGTCATTGCGAGCGAAGTGAAGCAATCTCGCTTTTCCTTCTTGTTCAATTATATACGTATACGAAGATTGGGTATAAGATGTTTTATTAGATTCTTATCAGATATGTTTTGTTTTGAATTTTGCGTCTTGATCATTCGAGTTTATTTGAAGTTGTGCGCTTAGAATTTTTTCTTTTTTTTGCTATCTTTTTTGTGCCTTTTTTACCTTTTTCTTCAAGAATGTTCTCTACATCTTTTCTATCAATTACTTCTTTCTCTAACAGTTCCTTTACAAGCTTATCCAATTTATCACGTTTCTTCTTGATAGTGTCTTCTGCTTGTTTGTAGGCATTTTCAACCAGTTTGCGAACTTCTATATCTATCTTCTTTGCTGTATCCTCACTGTATTCTCTTTCTTCTGTTATATCCCTTCCGAGAAAAACCTGACCATGCCTGCGGCCGAATGAAAGAGGGCCAAGTTCTTCGCTCATTCCCCATTCACATACCATTTGTCTGGCAAGCTCTGTAGCAACCTGTATATCATTCTTAGCCCCTGTATATGTATTATTAAACACTAAAATCTCTGCGGCTCTTCCTCCCATTAAAGTCACCAAATTGCTCATATAATGCGACTTGCTCTCAATATACTTATCTTTCTCAGGCAGTATATGGGTAAGCCCGAGAGCTCTTCCTCTCGGAATAATTGAAACTTTGTGAATTGGATCTGCATCAGGCATGTAATATTGAATCAATGTATGTCCGGCTTCATGATAAGCAATAATATTCTTTTCCTCATCGCTGATAACAAGACTTTTTCGTTCTATTCCCATCATTACTTTATCTCTGGCTTTCTCAAAATCAACCATTCCAATCTTGCTTTTATTCTTTCTTGCTGCAACAATCGCAGCTTCATTGCATAGGTTCTCCAAATCTGCGCCTGACATGCCGGGTGTTCCTCTCGCAACAACATTAAGAGCAACATCTTTCCCAAGCATAAGATTCTTTGTATGAACTTTCAATATACCCATTCTGCCTTTGATATCAGGCATTTCAACCATAATGGTTCTATCAAATCTACCCGGTCTCAGAAGCGCAGGATCCAGCACATCGGGGCGATTTGTTGCAGCAATTAAAATAACGCCTTCCTTTGTATTAAATCCGTCCATTTCCACAAGCAGAGCATTTAGGGTCTGTTCTCTTTCATCATGCCCTCCGCCAAGACCAGAAAAACGCTGTCTGCCTACTGCGTCAATCTCATCAATAAAAATCAAACACGGACTATTCTTTTTTGCCTGCGCAAATAAATCGCGTACACGCGACGCTCCTACACCTACAAACATCTCTACAAAATCCGAACCGCTTATACTAAAAAAAGCGCATTTTGCTTCTCCAGCAACCGCCTTTGCCAAGAGTGTCTTCCCTGTGCCCGGATGACCCATTAATAGAACGCCTTTTGGTAGTTTACCTCCTAATTTCTGAAATTTCTTCGGGGTCTTTAGAAACTCAATTATCTCCTGCAATTCTTCCTTTGCTTCATCTATGCCTGCTACGTCCTTAAAAGTTATTTTAGGCTTATCTTCTTTCACCATCTTGGCTCTGCTTTTACCGAAGGAAAAAGCTTGCTTACCTCCGGACTGCATTTGTCTAAATACAAAAAACCACATAAAGCCTATAAATAACAAAAATGGGATTGTGCCCACTATTAGCTGCTGCCATACACTTGTCTCAGGTTTCCCTTTTACCTCAACGTTATGCTCCTCTAGGAATTTCCATAAATCAGGATTTTCTATTGCATATGTTGTGAATTTATCCCCGGTAATATATTGTCCGGAAATATTCTTACCTGCTATTTCAACATCTTTCACACTACCTGCATTAATATCTGCTATGAATTGACTATATACAATCTTTTTTGTACCCTTACCCGGCATTTGAGAGAATTGGACAAAGAAAATTATTATTATTCCAAGCACAAGCCAGATAGCTAATGTTTTATTTTTGTTTAACTTGGATTTGTTTAACTTGGGTTTGTTCAATTATGAGCTCCTTATATCTGTTTAAATTCTATCGTGGATGTTAGCATACGCGTTGTGAAAAGACAACAGAGAATCCTACTCAGAAAAGCTCACTTTCAAAACTCGTTTTGTCTTTGTAGTCACTTTAAATCTCTCGCTAATTCTTAATCCTATCAGCCAGATAATATCGGTTTTATCAGTTAGAAACAGTACCTTGTTTTTTTCAGGTTGAGGAATCTTCTGATCTATAAGAAAGTCTTTTATTTTCTTCCCCCCCCTCATTCCCAATGGTCGGAATGAATCTCCATCTTTTCGCGTTCTTACAAAAACAAGTCCATTGATCTTATCGTAATCAAAACTTTCTTGATAGCGATTCTGCGTGGAAAATTCGAGATTACTTCTTCTCTCGGAAATTGTGCAGACCAGTTTTACTCCAAGTTCGGGAACAAGAGTTTCTCCCGGAATCTTAACAGGATAGATTATGTTGTATATATCCTGCGTCTTGCCTTTTCGAATAACTAACTCCTTGCGCAGCCGTTCTACTATTAAGTCGTTAGGCAGGTCTATCTGTCCATAAGCCAGACTGCCTTTTAAAAGCTTGAATATCTCATTCAAATGCTGATACGTAATTTGCCTTAAATTTCCGGTCAGCTTTTTAATTCCATACCTAATAATCCTTCTTTGAATTGCTAAAGGAAAATCTCTAATTTTTTTAATGCTCAAATGTATGCCTTCGTCATTTGTATCGCTGAATTCCCCCTTTGAAGGGGGATGTTCAGCCTGGCTATAAAACTTCTTTGCAATTTCTTCAAGATATTCATTCTCTTCTTTTAAAATATCGGCAGTATTGACTAAAACTTGTTTTATGTTTTGATTATAGTTTTCTTCTAAAAATGGAATTAGTTCCAATCTGACTTTATTTCTGAAAAATTTATTATCAGCATTAGAGGAATCAGTACGCACACTTACTTTTTTCTCTTTTAGAAACGATTCAATCTCTTTTCTGTAAATATTCAGTAATGGACGAATAACTTTTAGGTTTCCAATTTGTCTAACTGGATAAATACCTGTCAGCCCCTGCTCTCCAGATCCTCTTAGCAGTCTCATGAGCACAGTTTCAGCATTGTCATTTGCATTGTGACCTAGAGCAATTTTTCTTATATTTAATTTATCCGCTATTTGTTTATAAAACTCATATCTCTGAATTCTGGCAGCTTCTTCCAAGGACAACTTGTTTGCTTTTGCGAATTCTCCTACATCCTTCTTTCCAATAAAAACAGGAAGTTTCAGTCTCTTAGCTAGTTTTTCAACATATCCTGCATCATCATCAGATTCATCTTCTCTAAGCATATGATTTAAGTGAACCACATAAATCTGAAGGTCGTAGTCATCCTTGAGTTCCATGAGAAGATATAAGAGAGCTACAGAATCAGGCCCTCCGGAGACACCAACTAGTAACCCGTCCCCTTTTGAAAGCATTTTATAATTCTGAATAGTTTTTAATAACTTTTGTTTAGACATATTTTTCATATTGTTATACTATCATCTGAGAAGTATCTAAAAAAGAAAATAATATAGAAAAAAATGAAAGGAGCAAAATGAAGAATCCAATAATTCTGCATGTTAATTATGTTGAGCAGGGACAAACTGTTCCTGAGATGTGTGTAAAGGCAGTTGAATGGGGATACGACGGTATTGAGTTCCGACGCAAACGTTCAAAAGTTGACGAAACGCCTGAACAATATCTGAACTCAATTGCAGAAGCTGTTCAGAAAACAGGGCTTAAATATGTTCTTTTTGGCGGTCCTGGGGCAGATCTTATGTTATCTGATGATAAAGTGCGAGAAAAGGAAATTGAAGAATGTATAACATTTTTTAAGATGGCTAGCGAACGATTTAAACTTACTGTTTGTAACACAATGAGTGGTTCTCTTTCTACAAAAGCTGAACCAAGCTACAAGTACGACAAGCAAGGTTCTGCAATTGCCACTCCTGACCAGTGGGAATGGGCAGCAGAAGGATTCAAAACGCTTGGCGATCTTGCTTCAGAATTGGGATTTCGATTTGTTTTTGAGACACATATGCGCTATATCCACGACCTTCCAGAATCCGCAAAAAAACTTGTTGATATGATTGACAAGGAAAGCGTGGGAATCAATTTGGATTATGGCAATATTATTGGTTTTTCAAAAGTTCCTTCTCTTTCAGAAACGATAGATATATGTGGTAATAAATTATATTATGTGCATTTAAAAAATGCATTTCAAATTCAGAAAGCAGTGTATAATAAGAGCATAGCCTGCGGTCTTGGAGATGGCATTATCAACAACCGTGAATTCCTGACTATTCTCAAGAAAAATGGCTATGAAGGGCCGCTTTGCCTTGAAGCGCCAAGACAAGGTGATCGAGAATTGTTTGCAAAAGAGGACATTGCTTATATTCGAACATTGTTAGAAGAATTGGAGTAAGGCATAAAAAAACAAAATCATAAGAGGTAAAAATGGTTACCGGACAAAAGACAAAAAAAGTGTATATTATGACAGACTTGGAAGGACCAAGCGGTGTAAATGGTCGCAGTGCCGATACAGGAATCGGAAACAAAATTATTAACGAAGAAACTGCATGCCGTTTATTAACAGAAGAAGTTAACGCTGTGGTTGAAGGACTGGTTGATGCTGGAGCAGAAGAAATTATCGTACTTGATGGTCATGGCGGAAGCAATTCTATTCAAATTGAAAATCTTCATCCAAAAGCTGATCTCAAGATATACGGAGGAGGAATTACTCCAATTACCTGCGTTGATGCAAGTTATGATGCCACTGTACATATTGGAGCTCATTCAATGATAGGAGTCAAGGATGGCTTTATGAATCATACTTTTAACAGCCATGCAACTAGTAATATGTGGCTTAATGACATTCCTGTGGGAGAGATTGCCATTTTTGCGCTTTTATGCTCATACTTTAGTGTTCCTACAATTCTGGTCTCAGGTGATAGAGCCGCTTGTAGAGAGGCGAAGGAATTTCTTGGAAAAGTTGAGACTGTGGAAACAAAAGTAGGGCTAAGTCGCTATTCTGTTATTAATAAAAATCCGGTAAAAGTGAGAGAAGAACTTCGTCAAACAGCCAAACAAGCATTAGAAAATAGAAATTCATTTCCAATTAAAAACATAAAACCTTCATATAGATTAAAGATGGAATTGATGTGTCCTAATCAGGCGGATGCTTATGAAAAGAGAGGAGCAAAACGGCTTGATCACCAGACTGTTCTTATTGAAAGCAAGGATTTTATGGATCTATGGGCGCAAAGGACTGGCTGGGCGCATGGAATTCATAACACTCGTTTTAACATTCATTCATAATGATCATCCTGCTTGCAACAAAAAATCAAACAAAAAAGTACTTTATTCTGAATTTTTATTGTGTCTTATAAAGAGACATTCTTACCAAAAAAAATGTCCTTAGTTTAATACAGTAAAAAAATCAAACATTGGTTGCGCAAGTCATTGACAAAATCTTTCAAGGTGCTAGAATTAGCAGGTATTTTTGCGTGTATGGAGACGAATATTGAAAGCAAAGATTAAAGAAATAGAAGAAAAGTTTGATTCTGAAATTAGGAACGTTTCTCTTCCTGAACATTTAGAGGAAACAAGAGTAAAGTACCTCGGAAGAAAAGGTGTTCTAACATCTCTTTTAAAACAAGTTTCAGCGTTATCCAATGATGAAAAACCGGTATTTGGCAAATTGTTAAATGATTTAAAAAATAATATAAACACTAAAATTAGCGAAAAACTTGTCGATATTAAATCGGCAAAAAAGACCGAAACAAAATTAGACATAACTCTTCAGGGAAACAAGCCTGTAATCGGACATAAACATCCACTGACACTTATAACCCAAGAGATCAAAGAGATATTTTTTGGTCTTGGTTTTGAGACAGTAACCGGTCCTGAAATAGAGACGGAATACTACAATTTCGAAGCGCTTAATACACCTGCAGATCATCCGGCAAGAGATGAACATGATTCGTTTTATATAACAAGCAAAGACTTACTGCGTACACATACATCTCCTGTCCAGATTCGCGTTATGGAAAAGCAAAAACCACCTATAAGAGTAATCGCTCCCGGCAGATGCTTCAGAAGAGATGCAACTGATGCCACACACTCTCCAATATTTCATCAAATAGAAGGATTGGCAGTGGATAAAAATATCACATTCGGAGATTTAAAAGGCGTTTTGGAAGTATTTGCAAAACAGCTATTTGGCAAGCAAACAAAAATCAGATTCAGACCTGATTTCTTTCCTTTTACTGAACCAAGCGCAGAATACGCATTCTCATGTGTCAATTGCAAAGGTAAAGGATGTAGAGTATGTAAAAACACCGGGTGGCTTGAAATAGGAGGCGCAGGTATGGTGGACCCAGAGGTGTTTAAAATGGTGCATTACGACGCTGAAAAGTATAGCGGATTTGCATTTGGCATGGGCATTGAGAGAATCGCTATGATAAAATATCACATTCACGATATACGAATGTTTTTTGAGAATGATCTAAGATTTCTAAGACAGTTTTAGCGGAGGCACAATGAAAGTTCCTTATAATTGGTTAAAGGAATATATAGACATAGAATTATCTCTTGAGGAAATTGCAGAGAGACTGACTATGGCAGGACTCGAGGTTGTAGATATAAAAAGCCCTGCAAATAAGTTTGATAATGTTATTGTCGGAGAAATTAAGCAGATAGAAAAACATCCTGACGCAGATAGATTGACTGTATGCAAGGTGGATACATCAAAAGAAATTCTTGACGTTGTGTGCGGAGCAAAAAATATAAAGATTGGGGATCGTGTTCCTTTAGCTCTTATAGGTGCTAAGCTGCCAACAGGTATGCATATTAAAAAGTCTAAAATAAGAGGGGTAACTTCATACGGTATGCTATGTTCGAAAAAAGAGCTCGGTATTGGAGATGAACATCAAGGAATTATGATCCTTTCGAAGAACGAGCGATTGGGAGAGTCTCTTGAAAATGTTCTAAATTTAGATGAACCTGTTTTGGATATAGAGGTTACGGCAAACAGAGGAGACTGTCTAAGTGTAATTGGTATAGCAAGAGAAATTGGAGCGCTCACAAGTAAACAAGTTAAGTATCCTCAGGCGTTAAGAGAATGCAGTGTAAATAAGGAAATAGCGAAATTAATAGATGTATCAGTAAAGAACACTTCGCTATGTCCGAGATATACCGGAAGAATAATTCGCAATGTTAAAATAGCGCCATCGCCGTCATGGCTCGCAAAGCGGCTGGAAGCGGTTGGTATTCGCTCAATAAATAATATTGTTGACATAACGAATTATGTCTTGATGGAGACAGGGCAGCCTCTTCACGCATTTGATTATAATAAAATATCAGGTAAAAAAATCATTATAAGAGAAGCAAAACAAAAGGAGTCTATTTTTGCTTTGGATGAGAGCAAAAGACAGCTCTCTTCGGATATGCTGGTAATAGCGGATAAAAAAGGGCCTATTGCCATTGCGGGTATTATGGGGGGTATTGGCTCTGAGATAGATGAGCAAACAATAGATATATTTTTGGAAAGTGCCTATTTTTATGCCGGATGTATAAGAAGGACGTCTAAAACATTTGGATTATCCTCGGAATCATCGTACCGTTTTGAAAGAAGCGTGGATCCAAACGGAGTTGTGTTTGCACTCAATAGAGCGGCTTATCTCATAGAGGAAATCGCACAAGGGAAATCAGTAAAGGAGATTGTGGATATCTATCCAAAAAAATCCAACAAGCAGAACATACTACTTCGGATACATCAGATAAAGAGAATCTTAGGGATTGACATACCTAAGAACAAGTTAAAGGACATAATTCTAAATCTTGGTTTTGAAATCAAACAAGACGGCGTGAATAGTCTCAATATACTGGTTCCTACATATCGCAGAGATGTTAACAGGGAAATAGATCTAATTGAAGAAATTGCCCGCATCTACGGATACAATAATATTGATATTACAATGCCTAGAGGTCAAACCAGTTCATTGGGTAAGCGAGAGATTGAAAAACAAACAGATGCTTTAAAAAACATACTATCTTCATGCGGTATGTCCGAAATATACACTTCTAGTTTTCTCAGTTCAGGGAATTTGGACAAAATAGGTCTGCCTTCTGATGGAGTGGAAATCACCAATCCAATGGGAGAAGACCAAAATATAATGAGAACAAGTCTAATACCCGGGATACTGAGTGTAGCTAAAAGAAACTTAAACAAATCTCTTCCCGAAATTAAATTATATGAACTCGGACAGGTATTCTTTGAAAATGGTTCTTTATATCATGAAAAAACATGTCTATGTTGTGGAGTTGTAGGAAATGTCTCATTCTTTGATATTAAAGGCATATTGGAAACAACCTTGGATAGACTTGGGATTAAAGATCATTGCCTATGCTATAAAAGACATCCGGTATTTGCTCAAGATTGCTCAGCGAACATAGATATTCAGGGATGCGAAGTAGGTATTATTGGAGAAATTAACAGTGGTATACTGGAAAAACACAACATCGACGAGAGAGTGTTTTTGTTTGAGATTGAGTTCTCTGGTTTATCAAAACACATAAACCTGTCCCCTATTTTTAAGGCAGTTCCAAAATACCCGGCCAGTGAGCGTGACATAGCTTTTACGATTAAAGAAAATGTCTCTAATGCCGATATTATGAACGTAATGTTGAAAGCTGGCGGAGGGATTGTTGAAGATATTAAACTGTTTGATATCTATCGCGGCAAGCAAATTTCCTCTGGGCATAAAAGTATGGCATATTCAATTTGTTATCGTTCCAGCAAAAGAACGCTTACTGATGATGAAGTAAATCATGCTCATTCAAAGATAGAGTGTCAGCTTATATCTCAATTAAATATCACCTTAAGAAAGTAGGAAAATATTGGACGAAAAATTAGAAGTTTTAGACCAAAAGATACAGGAGACGCTTCAAAAAATTCAGAACATAAAAAGCGAAAGAGACACTCTGAGAGAAACTGCTAGTTCTCTTCAGGAACAATTTCTTGAATTGGATAATAGATATAAAAAACTGGAAGAATCAAATAAGATATCGGATTATATTAAGGAGCAATACAGAATATTTAAGGATGACAGAGTGCTCATTAAGTCCAAAATAAACAAATTATTAAAACAACTAAGGAAATTTTAACGGTCATGGAATCCATTGGAAAGGTATTAAAAAAAGCAAGGCTTGAAAAAAAACTAAGGATTCAGGATGTATATACACAAATAAAAATAAATCCTGAATATCTTAAAGCGTTGGAGAACGATGATACAAATAGTCTGCCATCCCCTGAATATGCGGGAATATTTTTAAGAGGGTACGCAAATTTTCTTGGCTTAGATACGGAGAAACTCTTAGCACAGCATGATCAATGCTCCAAATCTCCTCACAGCCGTAAAGCAAAAAACATAGATAAAAAAACAAAAAAGAAGATATTGCTTTTCTCCGCTATAGGATTAACTTTAATATTATTAATAGCAGGTATTTCTGCAGTTAGATATTTTGTCAATACTGTTAACATAATCACTCCTGAAGAAAAGTATGATCAGTCTGATATGAACATATCGGTTTCACCATTGGCAGATATAGCAGATTCAGGATTAGTAACAGACGATACCGGTCTAATAATCCCCGTTTCTGTAGATACCGGCATAATTGATGTAGTTGATAGTTATGTTGAAAACATAAGCGATCCGTTGGAATTAAAATTCATAACAATGGATAAAACATGGATTAGAATCTTTGCTGACGATAAAAAATTATTTGAAGGCACATTATATAAGGGAGATGAAAAAACATTGTATGCAAAAGAAAAATTTCATTTCAGAATAGGAAATGCCGGAGGTGTTGCAATGCAATTAAATGGTGAAAAAATGCCGGTTCTTGGTGAAAAAGGACAGGTTATTGGAAAGGTTGTTGTGACAAAAGATGGGATACATACTCAACAATGAATGTGCCTAATAAATTAACATTTATACGTATACTGGCTATTCCGTTTCTTATTATTGCCATGTTGGTAAATTATGTTTCTAATGACTTAGTCTACATTGCCACTGGTAAATATATAGCATTGTTTATCTTTATTCTGGCATCTCTTACAGATCTTTTTGATGGAATTATTGCCCGCAGAGAAAAGAAGACAACTAATTTCGGAAAGTTAATGGACCCGGTTGCGGATAAGTTGCTTGTAACATCTGCTCTTATTGTATTCGTGGGCATGGGACTCTTCCCTTCATGGATGCTTGTTATAATAATAAGTAGAGAATTTATCATTACAGGTCTTCGTAATCTGGCAGCTACCAAAGGCGTTATAATAAGCGCAGGACTTCTTGGCAAACATAAAACCGCCTCTCAAATAACAGCTATAATAATCACGCTTATTGCTCTTTGCATAAAAGATACCATGATAGTATTTAATTCATGGGAAAATGTCTTATGGCATGCTAAACCGCTGGATATTTGGATGCACTATCTCTTAACATGGATCATGGGGGTTGTTGTGATTTTTTCTGTTATTTCCGGTGTAGGTTATGTGATAGAGCACAAAGACCTTATTAGAGAAGCTGCTCACCAATGAAAATTTTAATTAAACTAATATCTTCTGTCTTTTTTGTTGGATACTCTCCATACGCTCCCGGAACTGTTGGCACTCTGGCAGGATTGGGATTGTATTGGTTTCTCTCTCGTTATTGTTCATTAGAATTATATTTTCTCATAATTGGTTTATTATTTGTTATAGGAATTCTTATTGGTAAAAAAGCAGAAGAAACATTTGATAAAAAAGACTGCAGGAAATTCGTTCTTGACGAGGTCTTTGGTATTCTAATAACATTAGCGATGGTTCCTTTCGGTTTATTTTACATTGTAGCAGGATTCATATTGTTTCGCGTATTCGACATTCTTAAACCATTTCCTGCCAAATCGTTAGAGAAACTTCCATATGGCTGGGGAGTAATGCTTGATGATGCAGCGGCAGGAATCTACGCTAATTTAGCTCTGTGGGCAATAGTGTTTTTCCGTTCTCAACTCACCCTAACCCTCTCTTGAGAAGAGAGGAAAAAGAGCAGAAATCTCTTGTCTTCCCCTTCTCTTGGAAGAGAAGGGGCCAGGGGATGAGTTGAAAACCACAATCAAACAAGTTGCCAGAAATCTTCGCAAGAACAACACAAACGCAGAAAAGATTTTTTGGCAAGTCGTAAGAAATAGAGGAATTAAAAATAGAAAATTTTATCGTCAATATCCAATTAATTTTGAATGCGATGAACAGAAACGTTTTTTTATTGCGGACTTTTATTGTCATAAATGTAAATTAGTTGTTGAAGTAGACGGCAGTATTCATGAAAAACAAAAAGATTATGATAAATTCAGAAGTTTTATTATTAATCAGTTGGGGATCAAAGTTATTCGTTTTAAAAATGAAGAAATAGAGAATTCTTTGGATGATGTAATTGAAAAACTCACCCTAACCCTCTCTTGAGAAGAGAGGGAATGAAGCAATTTGATGTATTGACAGAACCTGAATTCTGTATAGAATCTATTGTAGGAGACGCAAAATGAAACAAACCATAACGGTCGGCATGTCTAAACAGGTTAAGAAAAAATTAGGCAAATTTTTTCGCCAATTCAGGGCTCTTCGCAATCGAATGATGGCAAAGGCGCTAACTCAGGGAATCTATACAGATCAAGATGTCTTCAAATATATACAATGATATTAATATTGTTTCCCCAAGTGATTTTTGGGAATCCGAGGAACACTTAATTTAAGCAATGGCAGATTTAATTTGCATCAAAAACTTTAATAACAGAATAGAAGCCGAGCTTGCAAAGAGTTTTCTTGAAAACAGAGATATTGAAGCTACTGTTTCTGCTGATGATTGTGGTGGTTGGTATCCTCATTTATTATTTGGCACTGGTGGAGCGCGGTTATTAGTTAAAGAGGAAGAAGCCCAAAAAGCGCTTGAGATTTTGTGAGATTTGATGTATTGAAATGGTTTTTGTCTTGTAAGTTATGAGGTCTATGGTATATGCTTAATTTTAGAAAAATAAGGGAGGAAATATTATGGATAATGAATCTTCTTCACAATGGTATATAAAAGCGCATGATGGCAAAGAGTACGGTCCCGTGAATTTAGAGACTCTGAAGAGATGGGTCGTGGAGAAAAGAATTCTACGAACAGATCTTATCAAAGGACCTGGCATGGATGACTGGGCTGCTGCATCCTCAGTCTCTGAAATTAAGGATGCTTTCACTTCTACTGCTCCACCCGCAGAACCACAACCAGCCTCACAGACAAAAGAACTTCTGTCAATTGGAGAGCTACTGAAAATAAGTTGGTCAATAATAAAGAATAACATAGTCGTTCTTCTTGGAATTGCTGCACTTTATCTAGTAGGATGTTTAACAGCTATTTCTAAAGAATTAATATTCCCTGTGATTATCATCGACTGGGTTGCTTCCATAGGATTGATTTTTGCAATAAATAATATTCTTGATGGCAAAACCGTAAATATTAAAGAATCCTACAAAACAGGTCTCAAAAAAATATTTTCGTATGCATGGGTAATCATTCTTGTTTGTCTGGCAACAGTTGGAGGATTTTTACTGTTAATTATCCCTGGAATTATATTTTTTATCTGGTTCGGTTTTGCTCCCTACGTATGCATAATTGAAGGAATTGGAAGTACCTCTGCTCTAAAAAGGAGTAAACAGCTTGTAAAAGGCAACTGGTGGTATGTACTTTGGGCATTACTTGTATGTGCAACTGTGTATGGAATATGTATATGCGTACCATTTGGTATTCTATATGCCGTACTGGGCGGCTCCGCTGCTTTGAAAGCCCAACTTCTCAGAATAGCAGGAGGTTTGGCTGCGATAGTGTCAACAGCAGTTTATGTCCCGATGTTCAGAAACCTGAGGGATGTTAAAGGATAAAGTTGGAATGAGAAAATTTAAAACAAGTTTTATCTCATCGTTATTTTTGCCTTTATTTTTGCTATGTGCCTGTCCTCAAATTCTGCATGCTGAAGACGGAGATGTATATGTGATTCCTGTTCATGGGATGATTGATCTTGGACTTGCAAGCTTTGTTAAACGTTCGGTTAAGGAAGCAGAAGCAGCAGACGCTAAGGCAATTATTCTAGATATTAAAACATATGGCGGCAGAGTTGACGCGGCAGTAGATATAAAAGACGCTCTTTCGAATCTCAAGATGCTCACGATAGCCTATGTAAACCCAAGGGCAATATCTGCAGGAGCTCTTATTGCTTTGTCCTGCAAACATATAATTGTTGCCCCAGGCAGTATGATAGGAGCAGCTTCTCCTGTTAAAATTGGTTTTGCCGGTATGAATCAACAAAAAACAAGTGAAAAGGAAATATCTTTTGTACGCTCAGCATTTAGAGCAGCAGCAGAGCAGAATAATCATTCCCCTGAATTGGCAGAGGCAATGGTTGACCCTGACATTGAAATCAAGAAGATAACACGAAAAGGTAAACTAGTTACACTCACAGGTTCTGAAGCTATAGAAGCAGGCCTTGCAAAAAACGAGGCGAAGTCTATTGATGAGATAATAAAACTATTTAATCTAAACAAATCCACTATTAAAATGACACGTACTAATTGGGCAGAACATGTTGTAAGATTCCTGACGCATCCGATTGCAAGCTCATTACTTTTAACGCTTGGATTCCTTGGGCTTTTATTTGAAATAAAAACGCCAGGATGGGGAGTTGGCGGAACTATAAGTGTAATATTTTTGGCATTGTTTTTCTGGGGACACTATATTGTCGGACTTGCAAATACTATGGATATAGTTTTGTTCCTTATAGGAATTATACTGTTATTTACTGAGCTGTTTATAACACCTGGATTCGGATTTGTCGGAGCAGGCGGAATGCTCTGTATTCTGGCAGGAATATATCTTGCGCTTGTAAAACATCCGATTCCGCAGTTCTCATGGGAATTTAATCTATTGAATACCGCGCTTTATACAATTGGCGGAGCAATCCTAACCTCAGGAGCAATATTTGTTTTACTGCTAAGGGCGCTTCCTAAGAATAAGGGGCTATTGAGTCATCTTGCTCTATACACCTCAGAAAAACAGGAAGAAGGGTTTAATGCTTCTTCTGTAGAGATGCATACTTTGACTGGAAAGAAAGGAATTGCTCATACAAATCTCAGACCTGCAGGCAAGGCAATGATAGACGATAAACTATGGAGCGTAATGACTGACGGAGATTTTATTGAAGAAGGAACTGAGATTGTTGTTGAGAAAGTTGAGGGAAACAGAATTCTTGTGCAAAGGAAATAATTAAATGTGGACCATAATTGTTCTATTTATTACAGGAATAGCATTTATCTTTATTGAAATCTTTGTGCCTGGAGGAATATTCGGACTTAGCGGAGCTCTGGCAATATTTGGCAGTATATTCTTGTGTTTCAAAAATTATCCCTCATTAGGATTTTATGCTTTGATTCTGGAACTGGTTTTTGCAGGAATAGCAATAATACTTGCACTAAAGTTTTTGCCAAAGACAAAGTTCGGCAAATATGTTATTCTCTCTAAAAAAGAGAGTGGAAACGAAGGATTTGTCTCTCATGACAGCTTGGAGGATATAAAAGATAAGGAAGGAGTTGCCTTGACCCTCTTGAGACCAGCGGGAAAGGCTAATATCAATGGAAAAAAGTTTGATGTTGTAACGGAAGGAGGATATATCCAGAAAGACGAAAAAGTAAAGGTGGTGACGGTCAGCGGAAAGAAAATTGTTGTAAGAAAAATCTAAAATTAATAACCAAAAAAGGAGAAAAAAAGATGGGAATATTAAAGTTCGTACTTATAGCAGTGCCTGTTTTGCTTGTAATAGTTATTGCTAAATTCTTTAGCCTATGGCTAAGAGCAATGGTATCAGGCGCGCCGGTCAGCATGGTAAAACTTGTTGTTATGAGACTCAGAGGCGTTCCAGCCAGCACTATAGTTAATGCTAGAATTATGGCTGTAAAAGCAGGATTGGACATATCATCCGATGAGCTTGAAGCGCATTATTTGGCTTCGGATGGTCAGCCAATAATGGGAAAACCTGCAAGCGGCACATATCATGTGGAAAGTGTTGTCAAGTCTTTAATATCAGCCAGTAAGGCAGAAATAGCTCTGGACTTCAAAAAAGCTGCTGCAATTGACCTTGCAGGAAGAAATGTTCTTGAAGCTGTTCAAACAAGTGTTATGCCAAAAGTAATTGACTGTCCTGACCCTGCTAAAGGCGCTTCAACTATCGCCGCAGTGGCAATGGATGGAATCCAGTTAAAAGCAAAGGCCAGAGTTACTGTAAAGACCAATATCCAGCAACTTGTTGGAGGGGCAACTGAAGAGACTATTATTGCGCGTGTTGGAGAAGGAATTGTTACCACAATCGGTTCAGCAGAAACATATAAGAAGGTGCTTGAGAATCCGGATATGATATCTAAAAAGGTATTAGAGAGAGGGCTTGATGCGGGTACTGCGTTTGAAATACTCTCAATTGATATTGCAGATGTGGATGTAGGAGATAATATTGGCGCAAAACTTCAGGCAAAACAGGCTGATGCGGATAAACAGATAGCTCAGGCTAAAGCGGAAAGCAGACGCGCTATGGCTGTTGCAACAGAACAGGAAATGAAAGCAAAGGTTGTTGATATGCGCTCAAAAGTTATAGAAGCAGAAGCAGAAGTTCCGAAGGCAATGGCAGACGCCTTTAGAAAAGGAAATCTTGGTATTATGGACTACTACAAGATGAAGAATATTCAGGCTGATACTGGGATGAGAGATTCGATTGCAGATGGCACAAATGAAACAAAATCAAAAAAAGAATAAGGTGATAACATGGGCTCAGCAATCAAGATACTGTTCTTTGTAGTCTTTTTTGGCGTGTGGGTTGTCAAGATCGCAAAGAAATTCTCTGAGATGAAAAATGCCCAGAGCCGTACATCTTATAGCCCACAAAGAAGGCCTTCTGAAGAATTTCCAAAACTTGACTTTGAGAGGAATCAGGAGACTCATCAAGCACCAAAAGAGCCTGTTTATGAGGCAAATCGGGACGCAGTTAGGGGGTTTCTTAAAGAGCTTGATCTTGTAAAAGAAGAGAAATCTCAGGAATCCATTAACAGACTGTTTGAACAGGCACCTGAAGAGGAGTATACTCAACCTGAACTTGTTGAAGAAGAGTATATTCAGCCTGAACTTATTAAAAACGAGTTTGAAGAAATCCCCGAAGAAGAATTTAAAAAGCCTGTGGAGAAGAAATTAGAAATAATTTCTGAAGTTGCGTCAGAGGAGGACTATTCTTGGAAGTCGGAAGAGATAACCTCTACACTGTCGGTTGGAATATCTGACGCTAAAATGGGAATTATAATGTCAGAAATTCTCGGAAAACCGATTGCGCTTAGATAAATTGAGTGGTGGGCCCACAAGGATTTGAACCTTGGACCAACGGATTATGAGTCCGGCGCTCTAACCAGGCTGAGCTATGGGCCCGAAATAAACAACAGACTGCATTATACAAAAATTTATATTGATGGCAAGAAATTTCGCAAAAATATTCACGTCAATAATAAACGTGTTGCAGAACTTTATTAGGAAATTACAGACAGTCGCTGCCCGTACTGTGAATCTGGATTTAACTGTAAAAGCTATGTTTAATAGAGTTGTAGATATAATAGTAGTATAACAACATGCCAACAGCAAAATTTCGATTTGGATAAAAACTCACAGGATGATTCTTGTGACCAAATAGTGACCAAAAAAGTCCTAAACATAAGTAAACAGCAGTAAACATAATGAAACATAATGAACTTCTAAAAATTTGCAAGTCGAGTTACTGCGGTGCTATCTGACTGGCTGGTAATGGGTTACGGAAAATCCTTAATTTGAATTTAAGACTCAAAATCGGTTGAGCGTTCTATAACTCTGATGTATACTAAAAATAATTCAAAGGATTTGCTTGGAGAGTTGTCTAATATAGTGAGAGGGACAATGGAAGGGAAAGATCATCTACTTGATAAGGACACAGAAATTATCGGAAACGGGGATATATGGACCATTAGGGCTAATTTGATCTTTCCGTTAGCACTAACTTATCCTTGTGCCTCAATGAATTCCGACAGAAGTATGAAGCAAAATGGTTGGCTGCATGATGATGATGGAGTTGCTTATACCGAATCCACCGAGTTAGCAGAGGGTCCTTTTCGTCGAAAAATCTGTGCGGTTTTGTTGCAGAAGATGTATCAAGATACAGATTTCTCGTTTTTGCTCCTTTATTATTTATTTGCCTACTTTTGAAATCACATATTTGTCAGTCGATTTATGACGTTTTTTTGTTTTTGATTCAATGGCTGCAGGGGACATACGGGTTTGCCATTGCCTTTCCCCAATGTCGAAACTGCATATTTTGTTCCACTGATCCAACATGAACCTGCCAGAAACAACAACTCCCGCAAAAACAATATTCTCTTGTTCAGCCGAAGCAATTCGTCAGTGTTATTATGATTGACGGTCGCATTGTAAGCATGAACAAACGTTTGAGGTTCGTAGTTTGAGGTTATAGCAATTATGCCACAAACACCACACAGTAAAGCTTCAGGAACAAACGCCTCTCCGCCATAAAAAACTTTAAGATTTATGTCGCGCCCATTGTTTATCAGATTTTTTAAAAATGCGAAATCTCCTGAACTGTCCTTGCAATACCGCGTCCAACCTCGCTCAGCTATTTCACATATAACTTTAACTGACAGGGACGAACCAACGCAAGTAGGAATATTATAGACGATCATCTCATTGTCGCCGATGGCTTCTTTACACCTGCCATACAAACGCAGAAATTCGTCATCGGTTTTCAGTGAAATATAATACGACGGCGTAACAGCAAAATTGGAATAACCGATCTGCGTCAGAATATGTATCCGCTCAATTATCCTATTGGTAGAGGTCTCCATCACGCCGCCTATCAAAGGAACAGTGTCTTTTGTTTCATCTAAAATAATTTTCATCATTCGACACCATTGATCCGTCGTCAAAAGTGGAGCTTCGCTTGATGAGCCGCCTGCCAATAAGCCGTGCACACCGGCATCAAGCAAAAATCGCACCAGTTTTCTGAGAGATTTCTCGTCTACCCGATCATCGCTGTCAACCGGTGTAATCAGCGGGACAATAACGCCGTGTAATTCAGTCTTCTTCATATTAGCTCAGGTGTCAAAACATCAATCATTGTGCGTTGATAAATGTCTGGGTTAGTCATAAAAACCTCCTTGTCATTTTAATTGTAATTTAATTCTTGATATTGATTGTTTCAGGGAACCAACTTCCATTTGGCGACTTCAGTTACCGGTCCGCAAAGATTCAATACTCTACAGCATCCGAGAAAATGATGATACTGCAAAATATGATCCACGTTAATCGTCCTCTCCCAAGTTACATGATTGACCCATCCACGATAATATTGAAGGGCTTTGTCTCTGTAGAAATTAAAAGTGTCCTGGTCACGGAAACGACCGGTTTTCATCAACTCCTCAATCTCCGGATCGGCATCTAAATATGAGTAGGGAGTGATAAACGACCCGTCATCAAGCATCAGTGTATTCCCGAATCCTCCGCCGCTTTGCAAATAGTCAGGGGTCTTCTCATCAATGACAATCAGATCATGTCCAGGATCTGATTTCATGAAACCATTTTCCTGTTCCTCCAGAAAAAAAGCGTAAACCCCCATACGCATTTTCTCATTGGGAATTCTCTGGGTAAATGTGAATAGATATTTGCCACCACCCGAATCACAGATGGACGGATACATGCAACCGACCAGAGGAACAGCGTTAAGCGGTTCCCAACTGATACCGTTGTCTTTTGATTCGAAAATTATTTCAACATCGTAATGATCTGAATCCGATGTTTCAGAAAAATCGAATTCAGGAAGACCGGGAATTTTTCTATCAAAGTTCATCTGTCGAATATCGCATCGCGCAAATAACAGAACTCGGTTTGAGTTCGTCCGGAAAAATATTCCTTCCTGAAGAATGGAATATTTATAGGAATTGTTATCAAACCCGGAGATCCGCATCTTTGCGATTTTCCAACTGGTACCTTTGTCTTTTGATATAAAAAGAAAATCATTGTCATTCCCGCAACCAACTCCCATCACATATGATCCGTCATCAAGCTCAATTATATTTCTGCTTGAATAAGTAGCGCTGACATCTGCCGGAATCTGATCAATATCCAGATTCCGGCTCTTCCAAGTATGTCCTCGGTCTTCAGAGCGATGGAGCCAGACATTGCAGTGTCCGGTCTGATTGCGAACATCCTCAGTCAAAAAGTGGGTCGTAATAATCAGGGTGCCATCTGAAAAGACATTCAAGTAGGGCTCCCGCCCCCACAAATGATCGTAATGTTGTGATATCCAGGTCTTGCCGGCATCGGATGAACGATGTAAAACAATATGTTCACACATGCTCCCATCGTTGTTTACCTCAAAATGTGTGTGAAAATTGGTCATCAGCAATTCGCCGTCACTTAATCTTACCATGTTGGGCTTGTATCCCATCCTGCCGCCAACCTGAATTCTATCACAGGGGATTTTCCCTGATGTTGATAATTTTTCAGGATTAATTATTCTTAAACCATCTTGCATTTTCTTTCCCCCTTTATTTGTCATGATTTGCTCTCCTTTTTATTATTTCCTGATTTTTGTTATATGTGAATATATTCCATATTTTTCTACTGCCTTAATCATTGTCAGATAATTCTCGGGATTTACTGACGAATGAATGCTGTTTGAGGAAGACATTATGTGCCCACCACCGGATGAAACCTTCAGAATACACTCCTTTACCGCTTTCTCAACCTCTTCCGCAGAACCATTTGATAGAAGATCTCCGCAATCTATAATTCCCTATCAAACATATTCTATCTCCATATTTCTGTTTAACCTCGCCAATATCCATTCCTGCAACCGGCTCCATGGGATTAAGTCCATCAATATTGGTTTTAACTATATCATCTATAATCTTCCACAGGTTGCCATCAGAATGTTTTATAACTTTTCCTCCTTCCTCATGAATAACATCTACCATTCTTTTTCAATCTTGGCAAGATAAATTCTTTAAAAACCGTGGGAGAAAAAAGCGGTCCATTGTTTGATGCATAGTCATCTCCTAACACTATTATATCAGCTCCGGATCGTAAGGCATTTCGTGCAATTTCAATATTTACATCAAGAACCTTGTCCATGAGTTTATGCGTAAATTCAGGCTCAAGCAAAAAATTAACTAATAAATTATCCATTCCGGCCAAATATGCCGACCACATAAAAGCAGCTCTCTGGTGAAAGATTATGGCTTTTTTATTCTTGAATTTTTTAACAAGTTCAGGCAGTCTCCCAAGCCTGCCTGATAAATCAGGGTCTGGGGAATTGTAATTTTTTAAATCTTCAGGTTTTTCAATAGGTCATTTAACAGGATGATCTATCAATTCCTGGCAAGGTTTATAAAAAACTCCCCATTCATCATAGTAAGAACCATCCTGATTTTCTTTCACTTTATTGAATTTTACTCCACAGCATACAGCATCAAAATCAAAATATTCCTCAAAATCAGTTTGAGACTTTGCTCCAGGAACTAGTGCTTTATAAACTTTCGGGTCAATGACAAATTCTACAATTGGAACACGGTCAGGATGCTTAAGTTCTATTGCCAACATTATGCGTTGATAAGAGTTCATGAAATTTGTCTCCTTAATGTTTGAGCATATGCTCAAATTCTTTGCTCAATCCCTTCTTCGTTTTTTCTCTTCATATATTCCTAACCCTTGTCTTTCGGCAACCGCCATCTTGCAAGCTCGACTATCGCTCCCGCTTTACCAAGAACCTGACAACTGGTAAGGTAACAATGCCTTTTTAGGGAATCATTCTTATTCAATAGAGACTGATAACTGAAACCGTTTGCCCATGCGTTATGTTTCGCAGCTTGAAGTCTTGTTTTTTTAAAATTATGTTCCTCGAAATAGGAACCATCCTTCATTTCTTGTATTATCTCTTCATCAGCAAAGTAATATGAGAGTATGGTGTCAGCAGAGTACCATCATCAAGCTGGATCGTATTCCCGAATCCTCCGCCGCTTTGCAAATAGTCAGGGGGCTTCTCATCAATCACTATTCTATCTTTTTTGGTCTCAAATATTATTTTACCATCTTTCT
>CAZMXO010000001.1:0-41772 GCA_964570265.1 uncultured bacterium | reverse complement strand
AAACAGTGTAGCAGAAGAGACATCAGAGCAGACGTTGTTTAAAGTTATGCTCAAATGCGAAAAGTTAACCTCTTTAGGTATTTTGGCGGCTAGCCTTGCCCATGAGATAAAAAATCCCCTGTCGAGCATTCAGTCTTTTGCCCAACTTCTTCCGGAGAAATATGATGATGAAGAATTTATAAATAATTTCAGCAGAGTTGTGGTCAGGGATGTAAGCAGAATATCCAAGTTGACAGACAACATATTATCACTTGCCAAACCCACGCCTACTGAGTTATCCACTCATAATGTTAACGATATAATTGACGAAACCCTGTCATTGGTAAATGGCGAAATTTTAGGAAATAAAACGCAGGTAGTTAAATCCTATGCTAAATTACCCACTATAAAAGGCAACAAAGAGACGCTAAAACAGGTTTTTTTAAATATTATTTTAAATGCTATCCACGCCATGCCAAACGGAGGCACATTAAAGATTGGTTCCAGCATAGTTTCTAATTATGCGAGAGTGGAAATTCAGGATACGGGTTGTGGAATAGAAAAAAAAATATTAAACAAATTATTTGACCCGTTTTTTACCAGCAAGGCTCAGGGTACGGGCTTGGGTTTAGCATTGGCAAGACGTATTATTGAGCAGCATAGTGGCTCTATTGGGGTAAATTCTAAATTAGGAGAAGGCGCAACATTTTGGTTAACCCTTCCCGTTTCAAGGATAAAAAATGGATAATTCTGCCTTACGATCTCCTTACTATTATCAAGAAGTTATTCGAAAATTTTCCGGTACGCTTACTCACGTCTTTGAGCTTCCCGAATTGCTTGATTCAATTGTAATCGCAGTAGCAGAAATATTCGAAATCAATAAAGTTTCCGTTCTCCTAAAGGATGAAATAAGCTTAGAGTATAGAGTAAAAGCCTTTACAGGCATGAAGAAAGACATTGCTAAGGGAATAAAGCTTAAAGAAAACGAAGGAATAATAAATTGGCTTTGCAAGAGAGAGCAAATACTAAAAAGAGAAGATCTGCTTATAGAAAAAGATTTACCTGAACACTCTCGTGTGATAATGGAATTAGATTTACTTGGAGCTCATTTTTGCCTTCCTCTCTTTATCCATGGTGATTTGATCGCCGTTATCCCATTCGGCAATAAGATTACCGGAGATAAATTCACTTATGAGGATATAAGCCTCCTCGCCACAATGGCTAACTATGCAGCGATATCAATTTATAATTCATTGCTTTTTCAGAAAGTCTCCTTTCAAAAAAATTATCACCAGATAATTATGGATAATATCCCAACTGGGATTATCAGTACAGACAATGTCGGAAAGATAATCACAATGAATAAAACAGGGAAAAAGATCTTGGGGTTAGAAGCAGCAGAAGTAATCGGGAAAGACATTCAAAGAACTGATTCTATAATCGCAGACATTATGTTGGGAACTTTAAAAGAAGAGAAGAACTACTGTCGCCACGAAGTAGTTCTTCCAGAAAAAAATATCTCATTAGGAATATCCACGTCCCTTCTTAAGGATGAAAACGACAAGATTATCGGTGGAGTGATGATGTTTACAGACATTTCTAAGGTTAAAGGCTTACAGGGAAAAATTAGAAAATTAGAAGAAGATGCCCTGTGGATGAAGCTGGCTAAAGGCATAGCTCATGAGGCTAGAAATCCGTTAGTCTCTATTAGAACCTTTACTCAGCTATTCCAGGACAAATACCAGGATGAAGAATTTAGAAAAGATTTTTATAGAATTATGAGTAGAGATATTGAGAGACTAAGTGAGCTAATCGATAAATTGGAGAAATATGCCAGTCCATTATCATTGCATCTTCAATCTTATGATTTGAATTCGATCATTGATGAGGTTTTAATAAATCTTAAAGATAAATTAGCTTATCAAAATATTGCAGTGAAAAAAAATTATTTACCAAACCTGCCGCACAGTGTTGTAGATCAAAATCAATTGACAGAAGCTTTTTTGCATATATTAAACAACCGCATTAAAGCTATGCCCGAAGGAGGAACTTTCACTGTGTCTACTAGAATTAAAAAGGAAGGACAAGAAGAAGTGGTTATAGAATTCTCAGACACCGGAGAAGGGATTCCGCCGGAAAACATGGAAAAGTTGTTTTCGCCATTTTTAGATACTAATTTTAATGGTTTAGAATTGGATCTTCCTATAACGCAGAAAATTATAAAAGCTCATAATGGTAGAATTGAAGTAGATTCTGTTTTGGGGAAGGGGACTTCTTTTAAAATATTTTTGCCTGCAAATTAAGGAGAATGAAGAAAATGATGGGAAACATTTTAATTGTAGATGATGAGTTGGGAGTCAGGGAATCCCTTAGAATGATCCTCAAAGACAAATATAATTTATTTATTTACTCAGGAGGCAAAGAAGCCCTAGAATTCGTTAGGAAAAATCATATTGATGTGGCACTTCTGGACATTAAAATGCCTCAGATGGACGGCATTGAACTGTTGAAAGAAATTGAAAAAATAGATCCGGATATTCGAGTGATTATGGTCACTGGCTACGGAACATTAGATACAGCGGTTGAAGCAATACGAACTGGAGCAGTTGATTATATGTGTAAGCCATTTGACAAGGACAAATTGGAAGAAGTGATTAAAAAGGAAATGAAGAAAAGAACACAGAGAATGAAAGAGAAAAAAAAGTTAGCGCATTTGGAAACAATAAAAAGGAATTTAGATAAGAGCACAAAGAAGCTCTACTCATCCACTGTAGAATCATTATTGGCAACCGTCAACGCTAAAGATTCCTATACTTCCAACCACTCTGAGGAAGTAGCCAAATACGCAATCCTTATCTTTGAAGAGATAGGTTTATCATCTGAAAATAAGGATATGTTCCGCTATATTTGCTCTTTACATGACATAGGGAAGATAGGCATTAGCGAACAGGTTTTAAAGAAAAAGGGGAAGTTAAGCAATGATGAATGGGGAGAGATTAAAAAACATCCAGAGATAGGCTTTTCTATTCTTCATCCTATAAAATTTTTAAATAGTTTCATTTCAATGGTTCTTCATCATCATGAACGTTTTGATGGGAATGGTTATCCTGAAGGGAAAAAGTACGAAGAAATATCATTATGGACTCGAATCTTAACAGTTGCTGATGCCTACCATGCTATGCGGTCGAATAGATCTTATCGTAAGGCGCTAAGCAAGGAAGCCGCTTTTAAAGAATTAATTGAGGGATCAGGGAGCCAGTTTGATCCCGAAATAGTGAAGGTAGCATTAAAGGTTTTCAAATAAGGGGGTGTTCATGGGGCATGACAAAAATACTGGTTATTGGTGATAACGAAGAGGACTTTGTGGCGGTAAGACGTAGACTGGAAAAGGAAGGATACCGTGCTCTTTATGCACATTCGGGACAGCAAGGAATAGAGCTGGTCGAGAAGAACCGTCCTGATTGTATCTTGCTTGATCAAGAGATGCCGGATGCGATTGAGACCTGTCATAAACTCAAAGAGGATAAAAAAAGCGGACATATTTCTGTAATATTGTGGACCACAGCAGATACCCAACAGGATGTTCGGGGTATAGAAGTAGATGATTTTGTGAGTAAATCCAGCGATTACACTCTCCTGATAGTAAGGATTAAGGTCATACTTCAAATAAGACAATTATACAGCCAATTGGAAGCAGCGCTAGCTTATTCTAAAAAGGTAATATATTTCAGCAGAAACATCAATACTATTCATATGGACACATTAATTAAAACTCTAAAGGAAAACTTGGAGGAAATTTTTGGGGTTCAGACTTTCTCTTTATTTCTCTATGATAAAAGTTTGGACAATCTCAGGTTGACTGCTCACAATCAGGAGAGTCTCAAAGGTAAGGATGTAACTATTGATAGGAATAAAAATAGCATAATGTGGGAAGTCGTGGATAGAAAGCGACCATTTGTCATAAGCAATTTTAAAAATTCTCCTTATTTTAGCGGAGTTAAGCTTTACCAAAATAATTTTGCAATCTTACACCCTTTGATGGTAGGTAAGGAGATAATCGGGGTAGTGAGTATGAACAATTCGCAAGGCTGTGAATTGTCGAAAGAGTTGCTGTTGAAATCAACTGAGGCGGTAGAGCACCTAGCAAGCGCACTTTCTAACTGTAAGACTTACCAGAAGATGGAGGAGTTGAGTACCATTGATGAACTCACTCAATTATTTAATCGGCGCTGTTTACGTGTGGAGTTGGAGAAAGAGCTGTCCAGGGCAAAACGTCATGATCATAATTTGTCTTTTATAATGATTGATATAGATCATTTCAAAACCGTAAACGATAAATATGGACACCTGTACGGTGATTTTGTCTTGAGAGAGCTTGCCTCAATATTAATTACCGGTAGAAAAAGCGACAGGATTTTTAGATTCGGCGGAGAAGAGTTCTTTATCATACTACCGGAGACTTCCCCAAAGAATGCCTTAATCACAGCCGAAAGGTTAAGAAAATCGGTTAAAAAACACGAATTTAAATACCAGGAAGTTTCTAGTCACCTGACTATAAGTTTAGGAGTAACCTCCTATCCGACTGATAAAATGAATATTATAGAAGACATCATAAAGTTGACTGATAAGAGGCTATATAAAGCAAAGGAATTAGGCAGAGACCAGGTCTTTGTCCCTTCTTTGAGCGAGGAAACTTAAAGTTAAGTAAAAGGAGTTATTCTTATGAAATTAGAAAGTATATTTGTTAACAAAGGCGGTTATCGCCGCCCAGCGCGCTGGGCAAATGAACTTCTTAATGTCCTAGTAGCAGCATTACTGGGCATTATTAGTCTCCCCGTTTTTGTTTTAGTGGGTCTGGTCTTGTGGTACAGTCAGGGACGTCCCATCTTTTACTGGGGTACGCGATTGGGAATTAATAAAAAGAAATATCGAATGTACAAGTTTCGCACCTTGGTCAGAGATGCAGATGCACAGCTACAGGGAAAACTATTGGGTAGTCGCAGAGAACTTGTTACCCCTATAGGAAAGTTCCTGCGAGATACAAGACTGGACGAATTACCGCAGCTGTGGAATGTATTGAAGCGTGATATGGATATGGTGGGACCACGTCCTGTCCGTCCGGAGATTTACGAGAATCTATGCAAAGATATCCCGGGTTATGATCAACGTTTTATTGTGCACCCCGCTCTTATCGGGATTTCACAGATTTTTACCCCTCATTCAACACCTAAAGCCATCCGTTCTCATATCGATAATCACTTGCTTAAAAAGAAAGAGGATTTCTTTTGGAACATCTCTGCTCTTGCTCTTACGGCATTCTTAGTGATACGATCCATTATCTCTCTCGGCATGCTCATTATCTTTCGCAAATTGGTCTTGCAAAAGTTCCTCGGACGATACAAAGAGAAACGAATGCATGAACGCGTCTTTCAAAAACAAGTCTCGGTTTATTTGCAGCTTAAGGATGAATCTGGCAATTTTAAGCATGTGGGCAAAGCAATTGATGTCAATCCTGAAGCATTTCTCTTGCGCAGCAACTTGAATCTGGACAAATATTTTCCAGGAGTTATAAAGCTGAAAGCAGATGTAGAATCGGGAGTAGAGATATGTGGACTTGGCAAGCGATCAGATAAAACAAAACGGGCATTTTGCAAAGGCACAGTCTACCGAAAAACACGGAAAGGGGATAATCTCTGGGATTATGTAATTATGTACCAGCCACTGAGTCCGCTCAATTTCTATCTGATTCACCAGTATTTCCTTTCTGAGAGTATGGCATAAACAAATGAAAAAAGACATGTTGCGAAAAGAGGGCTTTTCCCTTCACGATCGTTTTCTGCCACAGTTATTGTTTTATATGCTGGTATTTACTATTCCTTATTTCCAGTTGCGTCAGCTCTCTGAAGCCTATCAGTTCATGAAAATCGACTGGCTGTTGACAATGATACTGGCTGTAATCATTATTCCCAATATATTGGGGGGGCAAAAGAGGATTCCTGAAAATCTCCAGTCAAATCTCTGGCCGTGGTTAGTCCTTTTTCTCGTTGTCAATATAATTTCATCCCTTATTTCTTCATATAGTGGCTATTGTTTTACTCAAATTTTTAATCCTATTATTGTAGGGTACGTCTTTATTGTTTTGAGCCTGCTCATGATCTCGAAGAAGGGATTTGAAAAATATCTGCCTCTTGTCTTAGCATGGAGCATAGGTATCAATGCATTTCTGGGATCTCTTGGTTACTTTTTTGATTACACACTATTTGGAGGTGAGCGTGGCATGGGGCTTACCATTGGTTCCAACAACATGGCTTTGATGAGCGTGTTCACAATGCCGTTGCTGGTTCACCTGATGTTTCATGCCAAAAACCGTAAAAGCATCATTATTGCCACTATGTTACTCATCGTCAATATACTCGGAGTAATCAGTTCTGCCTCCAGAGGAGGATTTCTCAGTATGACGATTATTTCTTTGTTGCTTCTCTTTGAACTCAGACACCGTTTCCACCCCAGATACTTGGGTTTAGTTATTGTTATTGTAGGAATAGCAATGGTCACAATTGTGAGCGTTGTCCCTGAGCGCTATTTCCAGCGTCAGCAGACCATCATGAAGGGCGCAGAAGCTGATAGATCAACAATGCGACGAAAAGGGTATCTTGTAGTCGGCTGGAATTCCATCAAAAAAAATCCTTTGCTTGGCACAGGGACATTTAGTTTTAGGAAAGTCTGGGTAAATTCTGAAATGACGAAGCGATTTGATATGGAAGAGCGCCCCGCTCACAACACATACCTGGAAGTTCTGGTTGGTACGGGAATTTTGGGATTCTTTTTCTTTATGATGCTTTTGTGGAAGACCTTTTCTAACTTTACCAGAGCAAAAAAAATATTTAAAGATGCAGGACTAGTGAATATGGCATCGCTTACTTCTGCCTATCGACTCTCCTTTGTTGCTGTTATCATATATTTCATGTTTAAAAGTGGGTTTGATCATAAACTGTTCCTCTTGAGCGTTCCTCTGTCCCAGGTAGCTCTTACATTGGCAAGCAAACATCTTCCCGAAAAGGGAAAATCGTGACGAGCTTCCTGTTTGTTGTTTTTTACGCGATCCTCTCTTTTTCCCTCTTGGGAATTATGCTGGTATTCGTGCTCTATCCCTGTTTTCTCGTTTGCCGACTTCTCATTGCTCGTAGTTCAGCCAAACAATACCTCTCTATTTCTAAGAATCTTCCCCGAGTCAGTATCATCACTATTTCGCATAAGACTACCGAATTGCTTGATGAAAAGATTAAGAACATACAGCAGCTTGATTATCCTCACCATCTGTTGGAGTTTGTTTTTTTTTCAGATGGCTCTTCTGAAGATACTTTTAACATTCAGACGCACCTTCCGAATATTCAAGTAAAACAACTTTCATCAAAGATACATCAGGGCAAAGCTTATGGATTGAACAGGGCGGTTGAGCAAAGTACCGGCGAAATACTGGTTTTCTCTGATATTGATGCCATAATAGACCAAAAGGCAGTGACGTTGCTGGTGGATCATTTTCAAGACACGGCTATAGGGGGAGTGTGTGGTCATAGGGCTATTGTCAAAGAAAATTTCTCTTTGCAAAGTGCCCAATCTCGCTATCTTGCATTTGATAACCTGATTAAGTCCATGGAGGGCAGAACAGGAAGCCTGACTTCTAACGAAGGGAAACTTTACGCCATTCGCAGATCCCTGTTTCAGTCCATTGATCCGGCTGCCACAGATGATCTCTATAATTGCCTTTCGGTGATAAAGGCAAAATACCGTTTCGTCTTTGAACCTGAGGCATATATGTATATCCACTCTCCTTCCCTGTCACCAGAACATGAGATTCAACGGCGGAGACGCATTGTAGTGCGCAGCCTGCACGGGATTGCTAAGCATAAGGAAGTGCTTAATCCGATAAAATTTGGTTGGTATTCTCCGGGATTATTCATCAATAAAATTCTTCGCAGATGCCTTCCTATCTTCTTGATGGGGATATTTCTGAGCGCACTCTTCCTTTCTTTGAGATCAGGGATAATGTTGTTTATTTTGATACTCCAACTCGTTTTTTATGGCACAGCTTTACTCTATCCTTTGACAGCCAGGCATTCTTCCTCAACCCGCATCGGGAAAAGCATACAAAAGCTCGTATCTCTTGTAACCTATTTTATTCTGGGAAATTACGGAACTCTCTTGGGAGTAATCGATTTTCTCATGGGAAGGCGAATCACTAAATGGATCCCTGTAAAATCACATGAGTAAATCATCAATAACAGTGTGTATACTAATCGGTTCTCTGGAGCAAGGAGGAGCTCAGAGCATGGCTCTGCGTTTACTGGATAGTTTTCAAGCACAGGATTTGGATGTATATCTTCTTACCTTGGATCGCAATGTAGAGATACCAATTCACTCCCAACGAATCATACACCTGAGTCAAGCCAATGTACGCTGGGGAACCTTACGCAAGGTTTTTATGGTACCGTGGCAGTGGCTGAAACTGCAGCGAGTCCTAAAAAGACTCAACTGTCAGGTTCTAGTCAGTTTTATGGAGCGTGCCAATATCCTCAATATGCTTACATTAGGAAAATTTCTACGCATCATCTCAATTCGCACCCATCTGTCCATAGCTTTGAGAAATAAACCTTTTGTGAAACGAGGTCTTATCAGATTTTTCTATCCGCTTCTCCTTAGACGGGCAGATGTTATCAATTTTAATTCCAGGCAGGCAGCCAGTGATTTTCGTTCGCTGTTCGCCGTTGATGAGAGAAAGATATCCGTCATATACAATTATTGTGATCAAAAGAGTATTCAGTCCCTGGGCAGGAAACCATTGCCTCACGGCTATGAAACTCTATTTGAGAATAGGGTCGTGATTACATGCGGTCGTCTTATACCGATTAAAGGACACCGCTTTCTCCTCCAGGCATTCAAAGAAGTGCAAAAGCACCATCCAGAGGTTCGGCTAGCCATTCTGGGAGATGGTCCGCTTAAAGAACAACTTGTTGATTTAACTCATCAGTTGGGACTTGATGAGGCAGTCTGCTTTCCCGGGTATCAGGCTAACCCTTTCGCATGGGTGGCAAGGGCTACTCTCTTTGTCCTTCCATCCCTAATTGAAGGATTTCCCAACGCACTTTTAGAAGCCATGACCCTTGGTATTCCTGTTATTTCTACCGACTGCCCCAGCGGACCAAGAGAAATACTGACCAACAAATACCACTTTGATGAAAAGATTACAAAGATATATTATAGTCCGCATGGAATACTAATACCTCGCCTTGATCAGAAACTAAAAAGCGATATTTCATCACCTGAAAGTCCGTTGGTTTCAGCCATTATTAAGCTGCTTGAAGACGACAAGCTCAGAAAAAAATATGGACAGGCGGCTCAGGAAAGGACTAAAATGTTTTCATCTGAACATTGCCTTGACCAATGGAGAGCATTGATTCAATTTCCACAATAGAGAAGGATTTATAAAAAATGAAAATTACCTGTATGGGCGTAGGCTACGTAGGCTTGGTAACCGGTACCTGTTTGGCAAATGTCGGGCATGATATTGTCTGTTGTGATATGGATGAAAATAAAATAAAGCAATTGAATGAAGGAACTATTCCCTTCTACGAACCGGGATTAAAAGAATTAGTCTCAATCAACAAGCAAAGGGGGAAATTATGCTTTACCACAAACACAGAAGAGGCTATTCGGTTTGGAGAAGTAATTTTCAATTGTGTTGGTACTCCTGAAAAAGAAGAAGGTTCAGCTAATCTTGAATATGTTTTTTCTGTTGCTGAATCAGTAGGAAAACATGCTCAAGGGTATAATATTCTCGTTAACAAAAGCACTGTTCCTCCCGGAACAGCTAGGAAATGCGATGATATAATTAAACGAGTCAATCCTATTTCACAGGTAGAACTCGTTTCCAATCCGGAATTCTTAGCAGAAGGAAAAGCTGTTCACGACTTTACTCATCCCGATAAAATTGTTATTGGAGTCAAAACAGATAAAGCTTATTCTCTTCTGCGTAAAGTGTATACAGGAAGGATTAGGACATATATCCCTATCTTAGAAACAGATTGGGAGACAGCGGAGGTAATTAAATACGCCAATAATTCTTTTTTAGCTACAAAAATTAGTTTTATTAATGAAATTGCTAATATTTGTGACCAAGTAGGAGCAGATGTTAAAATTGTCGCTCAAGCAATGGGGCTTGATTACAGAATTAATTCTAAATTTCTCAATCCGGGCGTTGGTTATGGAGGAAGTTGTTTTCCCAAAGATGTACGGGCTTTAATTTATGCAGCCAGTGAACATGGTTATGATGCTTCTTTACTAAAACAAGTCGATTTGCTTAACGAAAAACAAAAGAAACTTTTAATTCAGAAGTTAGCCAGTAAATTTGGAGAAGATTTGTCTGGGAAAACAATTACAATATGGGGTTTAAGTTTCAAACCTCAAACAAGTGACATTAGGGAAGCCCCTTCTTTGATCTTAATTAAAGAATTATTAGAGAGGAGAGCTATACTTAAGGTTTATGATCCAATTGCCATGGAGGAAGCTAAGAAAATTTTTAAGAACCGAATAAATTACTGTGATTCTTTAGTTAGTTCTATAAAAGATAGTTCAGCCATTCTTCTATTAACAGAATGGGACGAATTTAGGAATATTAATTTTTCTGAATTAGGTCAGGAAATGAAAGAAAAAGTGGTTTTTGATGGAAGAAATATTTATGAACCTGAATTAATGAAAGAGGAAGGATTTGAATATTTTGGAGTGGGAAGGGAGTAAATGGAGGTTATTGACTAAATGTTAGACCATATAGAAAAGGATTATTTCCATAAAAGGCAAGGCAAAACAGCCAGTTTTTGGTCGAGGTTAGGAGGAAAACCGGATCTCAAGGACGCTCATGTCCTTGAGGTTGGATGTGGCTATGGTCAATTGTGCTTTGATATGGCTCTATCTGGAGCAAAAAAGGTTGTAGGGATAGATATCAACCCCAAGTGCATTGATTTTGCTAATGAGTATCTAACAATGTATTATCCGGAACTTAAGGATAAAATTGATTTTTCAAACACTGATTTAATGAGTTACAAAGAGCAAGATTGTTTTGACTATATAATTTCGGAAGATGCTTTTGAGCATATAATGAATCTGGAAGAAGAATTAGTTAAGATGTATAAATCGCTTAAGGTAAGGGGAAAGCTTTATACAGGTTTTGGTCCGCTTTACAGAAGCCCATACGGGGGACATAAAAGAATGAAAATGCCAATTCCGTGGGGACATTTAATTTTGCCGGAATCAATGCTAATAAAATGGGTGAGCATGCACAGGAAAGAGAAAATAAATTCAATACACGACCTAGGGCTTAATAAGATGTCACTTGCTGATTACAAAAGGTTATCCAATAAAAAAGGATGGACTATTCTTTATTTCAAAGTAAATCATGGCGACAGGTTAATGTCTAAAATATTCTCGTGGATCAGTAAAATCCCGTTCATGGAAGAATACTTCAGTCATGACCTTTATTATGTTTTAAGAAAGGATTTTTAAGAAATGGGGCTCAAAATAAGCGCTATAATTCCCACTTATAATAGACCTCAAGAGTTAACAAATTGCATCCAATCCATTTTGAACCAGTCAGTCAAACCTGATGAAATAATTATCATTGATGACGGTAACCTCAATGAGGTGCCTCTCAAAGCGGAGTGTGAGCAAAACGGGATTGAATTGAAATATATAAAAAAAGAGATCCCGGGAGTTACTCAGTCGCGAAACATGGGAGCTCGTCTCTCAACAGGAGACATTATTTTTCTTCTTGAAGACGACATTGTCTTATTTGATGATTTTTTTGAACAGATTATGAAAACTTACAAAAAGTATTCCAATAAGTCAGTTGGAGGAGTTGGTGGCGTCATTCACAATCTTGATTTTTCCAAAACCGAGAAAAAAATTCTGAGGTTCTTTTATCAGATATTTTTAATCGTGGGATTTCGTGAAGGAAAAATCCTTCGTTCCGGATTCAGTACGGATTATGGACAGACCAAATTCCCGCTAAAGGGGATTCACGAGGTTGATTTTCTGCCGGGTGGCGGAAGTGCCTTCCGAAAAGAAGTATTTGATTCTTTTCAGTTTTCAGAAAAATATCAAACACAAAGTGGGTATGGTCAAGGCGAGGATAAAGAATTCCCTTATCTAGTTTCGAAGCAGTATAGCTTGTTGATTAACACAAAAGCTCGTTTTTATCACTATCCGGCAAAGAAGATCGGATACAATAAATTTATCAAAGGAAAAGCATTTGTCTTATCCAGATACTTTCTATTCAAGGAGTGTGTCAAAAAAAGACAGATTGATTGGATTTACTACATCTATGCAGTGACCGGGTATGTTCTTATCAGAACATACATTTTGATATTATCAATGAAAAAAACGGAATATGATCGAGTTAGAGGCATACTTTCAGCAGTGAAAGAAATTCTCTTTAAACGAACAAGATTGAAGAGAATATTATAAGATGTATTTTTGAAGAGATAGAAATTGCTGGTGAAGAAAGTGATACCAAACCGGGCACTCCGTGGGTTCAGATACCTCAAGTCATTCAAGAGTTGATCTGCACTCCGAGACCTGAAGTTTAAGGATTATTAAAGATGGGACTCAAAATAAGCGTCGTAATTCCTACTTATAATAGACCCCATGATCTGGAAAATTGCATACAATCAATTTTGGACCAGTCAGTCAAACCTAATGAGATAATTGTCGTTGACGACGGCGACCTTCCTGGATTTCCTTTGTTAAACGAATGCAAGGATGCTGGCATTCGCTGTATTTTCCATAAAAAGAACATTAAAAAGAACATCCGAGGACCAGCAGCATCGAGAAATGCAGGGGTTAAACTCTCCTTCGGAGAGATAATATTTTTTTTAGATGATGATGTAAAACTATTCCCGGATTACATTGAAAAAATCTTAAACGTGTATGAACTTGATAAAGAAAATATTATAGGTGGTGTCGGGGGTTTTATCGCCAATCATAAACCATTGAAACTTGTCCATCGCCTGTTTCGCTTGTATGAGATAGCTTTTCTGCTCGCAGGATTACGTGAGGGAAGGGTGCTTATTTCGGGTTATTCCACAGATTTTGGCACTACAGGAAATTCTCCCCGGCATATTAGCAAAGTAGACTTTTTGTATGGATGTGCATCTTCTTTTAGAAAAAAGGTCTTCAATGAAACTTCCTTTTCTGAAGAATACCAGGACTACGGCAGAAGTGAGGATAAGGACTTTTCATATCAGGTTTCAAGAAAATACAGGCTTGTGATCAATCCGGATGCTAAGCTCTTTCACTATGCGGCCCCTAAGATTGGATACAACAAATGGAAATTAAGCCGTGATATTATCTTTGGGAAATATCGCTTTTTCAAAAATAATATAAAAAAAGGATGGTGGAGTTGGATTTTCTTTTACTATGCTCTCTCAGGATATATCTTAAAAAGGATCATCATGATGATCTTTTCTTTTGATATGAGTGAAGTGTATCGAGTAAAAGGAATTTTGTCAGCTTTAAGAGATGCTTTGTCAGGGAAAATAGATTAAAATGTTAAATTATTTTAAGAAGAAAGGTAATAATTAGCAAATAAGGATGGTTACAAATGAGAAAAATTAATGTTCTTCAGGTAACAAATCGTTTAAGTATTGGAGGGACAGAAAAGACCCTCCAACTTTACTCAGAGTATCTGAATAAAGAAATATTTAATGTAATAGTGTGCGGTTTATATGAGGGGGGTGTGAGAGGCGAACTCCTCAAAAAAAAGGGATTTGAGGTATATGTCGTTAAGGGAAACAGGAAAGAACTGATAAAGTTAATGAAGAAAAAAAATATCCATATTTTGCATGTTCATAGGCATGCAGCTTGTGACCCATTTGCAATAGAAGCTGCTCGTGATGCAGGAATACCAATCATAGTCGAAACTAATATTTTTGGAACACCCGATTTAAAACCCTCTGCAAAGTTTATCGATAAAATTTTTCTAGTAAGCAAAATGTGCGCAATAAGATATAAACAATGGCTAAAAATATCATGGAGAGAATTCTTTAGAAGACATGATGTATTATATAACCCTATTGACCTATCTCAGTTCAAAAATCATAAATTATCAACTAGTCAGATAAAGGAGATACGTAAGCAATATGGGATACCCGAAAATTCTTTCGTAATCGGTAGACATGGTCGTCCCAGCCCAAGCAAATGGGGAAATATATGTATTGAAATGATACCTCACCTTATAAAGTTAATTCCTAATGTTAAATATTTGGCATTGGGATTCCCACAGAAAAGGATGCAGAAAATTTATAAGATGGGATTAAGGGACTATTTTATTTTTTTAGAACCAACATCCGATACAAAAGAGGTAATTAAATTTTTATCCTTAATTGACGTATTCGTGCATTCTTCTACTCCTATCGCCGGAGAGTCTTTTGGACTTGTAATAGCTGAGGCAATGGCTTGCATGAAACCTGTTGTCTGTGATTCAACACCCCTTGCGGATAATGCTCAAGTTGAACTCATTGACTATAATAAGACTGGTTACATTGCAAATAATGCAAAGGCTTATGCAGAGGCTGTTGCAGACCTGCTTTTAGATAAACATAAAAGACAAAAAATGGGGAAAGCAGCTTATTTAAAAGTAAAAGAAAATTATGAAGTCAGGAAAAATGTACAGAAGATTGAAAGAATTTACCTTCAGCTATTGGGTTCTAAGGGTTTTCTAGTTGATTTAAACTTAATACAAAAGCGTAAAAGTATTTCTTGCCCACCAACTCAAGATGAAATAATTTTATTCGAGCAAGATTACAAACGCAGATTACGAACTTGTTGGGGAAAGCCAAAATATTTGCAAATTATCCTTTATGAGCGATTATTACAACACTATCAATTTTATAGACTTTTTGCTAAAATTATTCATGACTTAATTCCAACGATCAGGAAAATTGCTTCAAAAGGAATCAAGGCAACAAAATAAAATATAAACCGAAGTTTGACAGTTTGCGGAAAAGGCAAAGAAGACAGGGCAAGACAAATTTATCAATGAAAAAAACGGAATATGATCGAGTTAGAGGCATACTTTCAGCAGTGAAAGAAATTCTCTTTAAACGAACAAGATTGGAGAGGATATAATATGAAATGTATAACAGAACGCAAATTATTTTTTAAAAAAACCAATTATTGGTTTGCGGATGTCCCCTTTGATGTAGCGAATTGTGATGCTGCCTTTTTTTATGCTACAAAAAAAGATGTCACGATCAAGAATTTTCATAAAAAAGAATCCGCAACTCTGGTTATTGATCTTACAAAGGGACTTGATGCCATTTGGGCGGGGATGAAAAGGACGTGTCGTCAGGGTATCAAAAGGGGTCAGAGGGAGGGGATAAAGGTGGAACAAAACAAGCACCATCGTGAATTTTTACTCTTGTACCAGAAATTTTCTAAATCGAAGAATTTTTCTGGTTTTTCAGATCACATTAAAAATTATATGAGTCATAGTACACTTTTTACCGCCTCTTTGAATGAAGAATTATTAGCTGGTATGCTCATCATTGAAGACGAAAGACACTTGAGATGCCTCATAGGGGGTTCAAAGCGCTTGGAGGCAAATGAAGAGACGAGAGTTCTCATAGGGGCAGCAAACAGGCTAATTATCTGGGAGACCATTCAATATGCCCACAGGAAGGGGCTGGTTGAATTTGATTTTGGCGGATATTATGCAGGGAAAAATAAAAATGACCCCCGGAATGGTATTAATAGATTTAAGGAGACTTTCGGAGGTGTACTGCGAACATATTATAACTACACGAAATTTTATTCACTTATATATAGATTGGCAAAATCCGTTTTCTAATACTATATAAGTTATTTTTTTATATGGAGAAACAGTGCTCAAGCATGTATTTGATAGGACAGTAAGCAAACTTGCCGTGATTCGAAAATCCTTTTCTCCCAAAAAGATTATACTCAATTTCCATAACTTAAAAGATTTCAGATCAGTTGATTGTGAGAATGAATGTCCTGAGCTATGCGAAAACATCCTTGATGTGAAACTATTTGAAGATGAGATGAAATGGCTGAGTAGTTTTGCTGATTTTGTTCCCCTGAGCACACTATTGAATAATAATATCAAATCCGAGAAATGGTTGGTTGCTGTTACTTTTGATGATGGATATGCCAGTAATCTATCCTACGGACTTCCAATATGCAAAAAACTCAATATTCCCATGCACTGGTTTATTACCACCCAATTTGTTACAGAACCCCAAAATCTTCCATGGTGGGACCTTCTCTTGCATATTGCAAAGAAATGGAATTCTTTGCTTGAATTTGATGGATTACAAGAACATTATTCATTCAAACTAGGATATCGCACAGAAAAATCAAGGTTTTTTTATCTGCTGTCGGATCGTTTCAAGAACTTATCTTCCCTGAGAAGAGATGAACTAATTAAAAATCTACGTAAAGCAGTCGAACCGCATCTGGAGTTGCCCGAAAATGAGATGGCGCGAGTATCTGATATTACAGATGCAAGCCGTTCTCCCCTGCTCCGATTGGGCGCGCATTCACACTCTCATGCCAATCTAGCTTTATGTTCTGACAAGAAACTTGATAGAGAAGTGAAAGAGGGACGCCGTCTATTGCAAGAGTGGAGTGGTCAGAAAATAACCAGGTTTGCCTATCCTTTCGGGAAAAGAAAATATCTTGACAAAAGGTGCCCACAAGCTGTTTTAAATGCAGGATTCCATGGTGCACTGACCACTGAGATGGATTATGTAGATAGGGATTGTGATAATTTCATGATTCCCCGGCTTGGCGTTGATGGTCGATGGAATCTAACCACCTTTCAGGCAAGGGTATTAGCAGCAGACATAATTTCTCACATAAAATCAAATAAATAAAATTTTATTCTGAATTGAAGAGGATATAAGATAAAATTGATTTCATTTAAAAGTAATAAGATAATTATCATTCTTAATTCTTTATTCTTTAATGCCGGGGTTGAGAGACGAACGTTAGAGCTAATGATTTATTTGAGAGAAAAAGGTTATGACGTGGAGGTTTGTGTACTCCGGAGATTTATTAGAGAAAGAGTGGAAGCGTATCAGTCAAAGGGATTCGTAGTACACTTCATTCCCGTATATTATAGCACGAAATCTCAAAAAATTCGGGTTTCCATGAAGAATTTTTATAAATTTCATAAATTTCTTCTTGCTAAAAAATACGGTGTTATTTTATGCGTTCAACCTATATCACACTATTTTGGCAGGCTGGCAAGTTTTCCACCTATGGGCAGAAGAATAGTGGCAATGGAACGCGGAGGAGTTATCCACAAACGATCTCTTAAACAGAGGTTTTTGGATTGGTTATGTTCAAAATGGACCTATAAAATTGTCTGTGTTTCAACTTATTTGCAAGACGATCTTATAAAAACATCAGGCGTAAATCCTCAGAAAGTAATCGTTATAGAAGACGGGATTCCTGAAGAATCTGTACAGGATCCACAAAATAAACTGCGAGAAAGAATCGCTAGTCGTTTTGTTTTTGGAAACATGGGGATGCTAATCCCCACAAAGCGACAGAGTGTTCTGATTAAAGCCTTCTCCATGATTTTGGGAGTGCATCCGAACTGTGTTCTCATTATCGTAGGAGGTGGTAAAGACGAGCGAAAACTGAAGGAACTGGTTGAGCAACTGAAACTGGAAGATAGTGTAATATTTACAGGACATCAGCAGTATCCGCATGATTTTTACAACCTGTTTGATGCGTTTGTGTTTCCTTCCATTAGCGAGGGACTTGGTAATGTTTATATAGAAGCATGGTTTCACTCACTTCCGATTATCTGCGCAGATATCAGACCAATGAATGATTACATTAAAGATAATTATAATGGACTGCTTTTTGAGGCGGACAACGCGGAAGACCTTGCCGGGAAAATGAAACAGCTTATTGAAAGGAAAGAATTAATAATTAAGCTAGGTCAAAATGGGCGTGAGACAGCCAAAAAATTCGACTTTAATACTCAGCTCAGAAAACTCGAAGCTGTATTGGCGCTTGATTAACATTTCGGAAATTATTTCAATTTTCTGTATCGCTTTATTAAGTTTGAAGCGGATTTATATAAGCTTATAATATTCCTGTGAGATCTCTGTAAAAATCTAACCTTTATGATATTCAAAGGAATCGCTTGTGAATATCTTTCAAGTCTCGGGTTAAAGATACCGTCTTTAATAAATGCTTCCTCGTTAAACCACTTACAATCATTATACCAAGTCCAGCATCCATGTTTCTGATATAGGCTTTTTATGTTTTCAGCTAATTTTTTATCAGTATCTAGAGTTATATAGTCATAATGCCATTTGAATATGTATTCCGTCATTAATTTAAACGATTTGTTGCTGGCATAATTTGTAAACCATAAATTGAAATTATGTTTTTTTTGCACTGCGCTTACTGCCCTATATACTTGTATATGATCCTCGTTTCCGTATTCACCCCACGGATTATGCGTAAATACATTCCTGTAGTTTGCTAGCTTATCTGTCAATCTGTCAACTAATAGGTCATAGTTATCTTTGTACTTTTTAGAGGCTATAGGATTATTATATATCTTGATTCCAAATTTGGTGAGTACTGGATTGACAAAAGATGTAGCATTGCGAATATCTATTTCTTCAAGACCAAAGAAAGAGATGTTTTTCAAAGGATATTCGGACAGCATTGTCTTCCTCCCTGTAGTCAGAATAGGATTTAAAGAAGAGGGGGAAAAGCACGCCACAACTTCGTCCACATCTTTCAGTATTGAACTGAACCATAAAATTTCATCATCCGGGTGCGCTGAAATAATAATGGATTTTTCAAAAACTTTACTCAGAGACATCTAAGACAACTCTCTTTCTCTTCATCTGCGAATTGTAGCACTTAATATCCCTTGATTCAAACGACTAAAGACAGTGGCATGAATCCCAATACGACGATTTACCCATACTGCCATGAGAATGCCTCGCAGAATGATACTTATACCTGTTGCAATTGCCGCGCCTTCAATTCCCCAGATTGGAATAAAGATGGAATTTAATATTAAATTGGCTACAGCCGATAGCGCTGTGGCTTTGGCAGTATCTCGTTCATGACCTGTCATATTGAGCAGTTCCGAACCTGAACCCATTCCAGCTGCCACTAGCCACGAGCCACAGAGAATAGCAAGAGGTAATACACTGGGAGCAAATTCCTTACCAAAAATAAATGGTACTATCCGAAAACCAAAAATAATCAGTCCAAAAGCAAAAGAAAATGACAAAACAAAAACGACTCTGACGCTAATAGTAATCATGCGTTGTAGTTTTTGCATATTTCCTTCTGTGTAAAACTTGGAAATAGTTGGGCCAATCGCCATCTCAACTGCTATTAGAATCAAAACTACAAGTTCTGACCCGCGCTGAGCAACACGATATAGACCAACATCCTCAGTCCCTCTTAATGCACCTAGCATAAGAATATCTATTTTGTCGTGAATAATTACCACGCCGCAAGTAAAAAGTAGAGGTAAGGCGCTTTTTATCCATAATTTGGTTTCATATACGGGAGTTGCAGTTTTAGTGTTAAGGGAAAGATTTTTTCTTAATAAGAACCATCCAACTATAAAGGCAATTCCAAAGGATATTACGTACATACTCATGGCTTTTGGAACTGTAAAATCTTTGCGTAGCCACAGATAGGATGCTCCCAGCAAAGCGAGGAACAGATACGGATGAATAACTCGCATTGACAATTGGCTAATGACAACCTTTCGAAGGCCGCGCAGTGCGGCCGCCTGTAAGCGGACAAAAGACTGCAATGGCAAGGCAATCATAGCAATCCAGAATGTAATTAAGTCGTATTGCCCCAAATGGTCTTTAAATACCCACGTAGCAGTTGCGGCAAATAAACCTAATCCGACGGAAAGCATAAAGGTTGTTTGGGCAGACCATCGTAAGAGCCCACGGATCAAACCCCAATTTTTTTTTGTTCTATTAGCTGCTACTTCACGCACAATGAGTGTTGGCAAACCAAAGGAAGCTAAGATGAGAAGCACCTGAAGAATCGCCATGACATAGGCGTAGGTACCAAAACCTTCAACACCTAACAACCTGGCCAGAAACACACTGACGAGCATGGATAAAGCAATATTACTTACCAAAAGAATAAATGTGCCTGACACCCCTCGAGCTAGATGCGCCTTGAGACTATCAGGTTTATATCTTCCAAACAAGGTAATCATTGTCTCTTCCTTAAAACAAAGTGCGCTGCATTTTCAAATAACCTAATTTCCCATTTAGAGTGATATTTTTTACCTCGAATTTCTAATACTTCGAAACCTAACTTTTCTATATCTTTCTTTTGTTTAAAAATATCTTTGTAATAAAGATATACAGTTCCAAATGGAGAATGTTCAATCCAATATTTTCTAAAAATATTCCCCCTTAATGTATTTTCAATAAGCACCTTCATTTTCCATGAGTTTAAAGGCAGTTTAAAAGGATTATGCGTAGAAAAAATAAGGATTCCATCTTTTTTTAGAACCCTGCGCATTTCTTTAATGCACTGAAATCTTTTGCGTTCTGAAGCAATGCAATCTAATCCATTAAAAGAGAAAAGAATATAATCAAATGCATTCTCTTTGTATTTTAACTCTGAAGCATTCATTACGTTAAATAGAATATTCGGGTACTTTTTTTTAGCAAAACCTATCATTTTTTTAGAATAATCAATACCCACAACATCATGCCCCATTTTTGCTAATGGAACGGTTGTTCTTCCGGTGCCACAACCAATATCCAATACCTTGCCTTTCTTCTTAAAGTACTTCTTAATCAAAACGTTTTCTACATTGGTTAGTCCATATACATTATATTCCTTTTCAACAGATTGTTTTGTAGAAAATGTTTTGAGATTTAATTTGTCTATTTTTAGAACTCTGGACATTACATTTTTCCTAATCAACTTCTGTGTTTGGTCATGGTAAGGTATTCTCCAGATGATTGCCATGGGTCCAGTCAGTCCACGCCACATTTTTCCCCGGTTTATCGGGGAATGGGGCTGGAAAAGATTCGTCATAGGCATGGTTGATGACAAACAGCATCCACATATCGTTTCCCTCGGCAAGATATTCTGCAACATCGTAAAGCCACTTGAATGCACGAAGCAAAGCCTTGTCTTCCCAGTTCCAAACAGGATAGCCACATCTTGATAGAATCACAGCCTGGGCCACAGCCCCCTGTAGGGCAGTATAGACATAATTATTTTTAGGAGGCGGCCACTGAAATGACCCGCAACGTCTCTGGTCATCCGGCAGGACGCCGTCAATGGAATGTCCATTCTTAATAGCTCCTTTGGGATTAATGCCCACCGGACTTAAGGGCTTAGCCTGCCAGGAGCAGTCCTTGTACTTAAAATCCGCATATATACTTCTATTTCCGAGCCAGCCTTCAAATATTTTTGCGCAGTTTTTCACTTCTTCCATGTCTTCAAGATAGACGGCCACAGTCAACCGACTCGCTCCAGCCAGCGTTCCCCAGTTATTGGGTCGATGTTCGTGAGTGGACCGCAGAGTCTTCCCGCTTTTAAAACGATAGGAAAGACAGTCCCGAAGCCAGCCCCTAAAACGCAATTTTTCTTCTTCGGGCAGACCGACAAGGTCAGCTGCAAGGACATAGGCTATAAGCTGCTTTCCCAACGCCAGAGCAGTACCGCCACGTTCGGTGCCAATTATCATCATGCAGGCAGAGACAACCTCTTTCCGATACCGCTCTTCTCCTGTTTTGGCATAAACCAATGCCTTAGCCATGATTTGCACATTTGCTCTGCTGTGCTGCTTGTCTAACGCCAAGAAAGAAACGGGTTCGGAGGCAGCTTTTTTGAGCCTGTTCCAAGCAGACCCTGAAGTGGGACATTTGGTCAGCCTTTCGGAACTGACCCATATACCCACGGGCAGAGATATACGGCGAGGGAGTTGTTCGGCATTACCATTGCTCTTATACGATCCAAACAAAACAAAACAAAACAAAAGGGCAATACTCGCGACTGCTCTATCCCCTTTCATCTACTTAGCTATCCTAACTGTGTTGATTTTTTGACTACCAAAGAAAACTAACGACTAACTATTCCGCTACCACTTGGGAATTGAATAAATATACGGCAAATCCGTATAGTTATACACGTCTTCCGGCCGCTTGAGAGTATGGTCGAAAAATTCCAACAAAAATCCGATGGTGACCCCGACAATCAAACCAAGCAAAAGACCAAGCGGAATCACTTTCTTTTTATCGGGAAAGATAGGCGCAGCAAGAAACTTGGGCTTACTTAAAATACCAACATTAAACAGAGTATCTACCTTGGTATTGGTGGCAATGTTAATCTCCTCTAAGCGCTTGGCAAAGGTTTTATATGACTCTGCCAAGAAACCGATCTCCCGGCTAATCCTATCACTTTTTATTGTATTTTTATACAACTCCACATTGCGTTTTTCCAGATTGCGCAATTTTCTTTCCATGACAGCAATGCTCTCTTCAACTCCTTGCAGTTGTGCTTTTTGAGCATCAATATAACGCTGGACTTCTGCCTTCAAAGATACATAGACATCCTGTACCTCCTTCTCTATGCGCTGAACTTTCGGGCTTTCAGGAGTATAAGTCATTAAGATATTTTGCTTTTGCATTATCAAGTCATGAAGCCTTTTTCCAAAATCACCTATTTCAAGATTATCCACCGAAGTAAAAAAATTAATGTCTTGTGATCCTTGCATCTCTTGAGCATCAATCTGCTGTTGAACTTCTGCATTTAAGGATTTATAGATATCCTGAATCCCTTCCTCCGTGTGCTGAACTTTTGGACTTTCAGGGGTATAATTCTTTAGAAGATCGTGTCTTTGTAGCATTAAAGCATAAAGTTTTTTCTCAAAATCTCCTATTTTAATGTCATCCACCGAAGCGAAAGAATTAATGTCTTGTGAGCTCAGAGAATCTTGAATATGCTGAATATACGCTCCCTTTTCAGTGCGTTTATTTTTTAAATCCATAATCACTTTTTCTAAATTTTCCTGAATTAGCAGGTTAGATTGTATCTGTCGTTTCGGATCTGAAAGACTGCCCTGCTCTGCCAATTGAACTAATTTATCCTCTTGCTTCTTGAGTTCCTCATTAAATCTATGAACCTGTTCATAGAGGAAAGATTGAGCTTCTTTTGGATTATACAGTTCGGTTCTGTAATTAAGATATTCCTGAAGGTAAGTCTGCAAGATATGTTCTGCTTTTTCAGGATCCTGCCATATAAAACTGGTCTTGATGACACTCGACTTTGGAGCTAGCTCAATAGAGAGATTCTCCTCTATCTTATCGACCAGCTGGCGGAATGCTTTCTCCGAAAAACGCTCGTTTTTAAAAAAGTTACCTTCCTTTTGTAATTGCTTGACAGTCCTTTCGGCCACAGAATAAGAGGTAAGTATCTGCATCTCAGAAAACAAATCCTCCTCGCTTACCTGGGTCATCTTTGACTCTGCATCATCCACGCTTACCTGGCTCTTAAGCGGACGACTGGTTTTGACCAATATTGAACCGGTAGAAACGAATATGGGAGGCCAGAAAAAGACAATTAAGAAAGCGGCAACAACGAATATCACCATAGTACAGAGAATTATATTCTTTCTAATAAATAACGTGGTGACAAATTCACGAATATAATCTTGAGTCTTAATCATAACTCATCCCTCATTATTAGTTTATATCTTCGTTAGGTCCAATCCAATCCACAGAATCACCAATTCCGAAACCCCAACCATTGAATAGGGTAATATCTGAGATCTGCCGCATAAGCTGCGCAAGACTCGATATACGTGTCTTAGATACAAAGACAATATCTCCCGGTTTTAAATAGAAAAATGAACCGCAGCGTTTGAGTTGAGTAATATCTTTCAGATTGAGACTCCTAGCCACCCACCTCTTCTCGTGTGCCCTGAAGATAACCACGTTTTCAAGCTCAGCATTCGTAGTGTGACCACCTGCCAGGGTAAGAGCTTGGAAGACAGCAATTGGTTTATCTATTTTATATGCCCCAGGACGCACAATTTCACCAACAAGATAGATCACAGAGCCTGACTGTTCGTGGAGAAATAGGCTCACATCCAAACCAGGCAGATACTTTTTATAATGTTCCTGAAGCATTGCTCTTACTTCTTGGATAGTCTTTTTAGCCACCAGGTAATCCCCGATCAACGGAAATGTAGCATAGCCATCAGGACGCACAGTAGTAAGTTTACTGAGACCTCGCGTCGAGGTTTTTAGGTCTCGCTGTAATTGATCAATCCGAGCGTTGAAACCCGGCACTGTCACATAGATTTCAGGATCTTGAAGGATAGAACTATAGCGTTTTTTTAGTTCTTCTCCTAACTCAGAAGGGGTCTTTCCCAACACATTAACCTTTCCAAGATAGGGAAGAACAATTGTTCCATTAGGCAAGACTTCCTGAGTTTCATTCAGTTCAGGCAGGTCAACAAACTTGACGCTTATTGTGTGATATAGGGTAATGGGAAATTTCTCCACTTTTGTTCTTCTAATCTGATATAGGACATCCAGCACATCGCCAGGAGAGACAAGATATTCGGAGAAAAGACCCAATTCTGAAGGGTAGTCACCTTGATCAAAGGAAAAGGTAGTCTTTCCAAGAGACACTTCGCAGTCTCTCTGAATGGGTTTAGAAGTAGAACACCCCTGAATGAACACAAGAAGCAAGACCATCCCCGCACCTAAAGTCAATATATGCGTTATTAGACACCTCGCTCTACCTACCTGCCCGGCTCTAATTCTTACTGCTTTTGCCATCTAAAATCCTCCATTCCCATAAAAAACGACCTTCACCGTTTGGAAATAAAACGGTAAAAAGCTCTTGGTACATAATGCTTTCGTTTGTTAAGAACAATACCTATGTGTTGCGCACCGGATTGCCTAAGTTTTTCCTGAGCAAGCTGAATTACCTCCCATTTTGTCTTTTCGCATTTCACCACCAACAAAAATCCGTCTACGGCAGATGCGATATTGCTCACTTCTGAAGAGGCGAGCAAGGACTTTCCGTCAATGAGCACAAAATCAAAATTTTTCTTAAATATTTCTAGATTTTTCTTCAATCTTTCATCAGACAGAGACACATTTTCTTCGCCGGCAGGTAGAATATAGAGTTGCTTATAGCCTGTGGGGACGATGGCCTCCTCAGCAGAAACAGTATCATTCAGAATGTCTTGAAGCCCCGGCTCGTTGGGAACGCCAAAAAGTCGGTGGATATAAGGGGAGCGTCACTGTTACTGTCAATCAGCAACACATTCCGTCTCCCATACACCGAAAGTCCAAAGGCTGCGTTTACTACAGCAGTGGTTTTCCCCTCCATGGAAAAGCAACTGGTGTAATAGAGAGTAATTAAATCTCGATCCATTCCCATGAGATTGCCCTCAATGACTGAGAGTTCTTTTAAATTTGAACCTAACTGTTTTTCTGCCTTTTTAGAAAGACGCGGTATGTCTGTCTCGGACATTGAATCTCGTTTAGCGATGAGTTTCTCTAAAAGTTCTCCGACCTGAACCTTGGATTTTTTGACCTGCTTTTTCGATTCGGATTTCTCTTGGCGCTCAGGTTCTTTTTCTACCCCCCGAAGAAATTGATCTTTAAAGGAATCTCCTTGCTCGGGACGTCTCTGTTTCTCTTCCGAAGGACGGGAAGATAGGAATTTTTCGGCATAGGAACTGGATTGAGAAACATCCTCTCTTATTTTCCCTGAAGCACTTTCCTTATCTTTTTGTTTCTTACCGGAAGAGTCCTGTTTATCGTCGTCGTGCACCCATGGATTAATAGCCATCGATCTCTTAACTCCTGTAATTCAGTGTCCGTTCGCTGTCGAACTCGTAATGATAACACATTTTCTCTTTTCCATCAATGGGATAATAATAGTCGCCACCATGACTGTCTCTGAGCAGTCTCATTAGAAGAAGGCTCGCTCTGAATGGTGGTAAAATCGGGCAATCCCTTTTCAGCATGAGAAACATCTTCTTTTTCTTCTTTCTTTCTTTCTTTTTGAGCCACTTCGTCTCTTTCCCTGAGAAAAGTTCTAATCTCTTTTTCAAGCCCCAGAGAGGAGACGGCCTCTGTAACAATGCTTTGATCAATGACTTTCCGCTCTTGTGATACGCCAATAACCAGAGAGGCATCGCAGATGTTATTAATAAGCCGAGGCGTACCTTTGCTTTTTCGGTGAATGAGGTCTATTGTCTCGTCTGGAAAATAAGGACTTCCCAATGCTCCTGACTCAAGAAGCCTGTAATAGATATATTCTTTGGTCTCTGCCAGGCTAAAAGGCTTGAGATAATACCGTCGACGAATTCGTTGATCAAGTGCCTCTAGACGAGGGTTTTTTAAAACTTTTGGGAAAGAAAGAAAAGAAGAGTGGGCAAAGAAGAAAAACTGAAAGGGGTAAAACCCGTCACAATTGTAATTAGAGAGCATTCTTATTTTAATGAGAGTGGAGATTTGATAATGCTGAGCCTCATCCAGTATAATAGGTAAATAGCTCTGGTTATCTTTTTGCTGATCCAGATATTGAAAGAGCTGAGTTTGAAGAAAATCTTCGTCATTGCTCTGCGGGGTCAATTTCAATTTGTAGAGAATCTGTTCCAGCAACTCTTTATAGCTGACGACCGGAGTCGATACGTTGAGAACGAACTGATCATTCTTTTTCAGTTCCTTTAAAAGTCGAAGGCAGAGCAAGGTCTTCCCCATCCCATACTCCCCCAGGATCAAAAGAAACGGTTCTCTTTCTTTAATTCCGGATAACAGATAGCGAAGCGCACCCTTGTGCTTTTCAGACTCAAAGAATACGGAAGGCGTTGGTTGCCCCGGAAAAGCCTTTGAGGTCATGTGATAAAAGCTTTCGTACATAAATTACCGCTCTCCACATTACATAACTTCGTCAAGGATACATTATGCTTTGACATATGTCAAGATAGCGTGCTGGCTGGGCACATAGGTAACACTTTTCGTTTAAGATTCTCATTGTGATTCTCAATATATCTCATAGGTGTTAAATAATCAAGCGCCTGATGAGAGCGATTAAAATTATACTCAATCAGCCAATTTGTTACAGTTGGACTAAATTCATCGCAATCAAAACCTCGCTTGTCATTTTAATTGACCTGTGTAATTGACTTTGATAATATACATTAGTCTTTTATCAAAACATACGGGGTGTAGCGCAGCTTGGTTTAGCGCGCCTGCCTTGGGAGCAGGAGGTCGGAGGTTCGAATCCTCTCACCCCGACCAACTATAAGTTCTATTGACAACGAACTTGGAGTTTAATATCCTTGTGTGTATACGAAAAAGTTAGAGGAGGTCTAAAATGACAGAAGAGAAGAAAGTAGAACAAGTAACAATTGAGCCTGAAGTAGAAATGAACAAAAAAGATGTTGAAGAAGGTAAAGCACTGGCTGTTATCAGTTATTTCTGGCTGATAAGCTTGATTGTTCTTCTTGTTAAGAAGGATAATGAGTTTGTTTTGTTTCATGCAAGACAAGGATTGGTGTTGGCAATATTAGCTACGGTTTTTTCCCTAATCCCAATAATTGGATGGCTCCTGAATATAGTTGTTATTATATTTGCAGTAGTTGGTATTGTAAAAGCGCTTGCCGGTGAAGTTTGGAAGATGCCTTTTCTTGGCGATTTTGCACAGAAAATAAATTTCTGACTTATCAGGCTGCTAAATGGAGTATAAATGGTGATGAGCAGCAACTTAATTCTATCGTTTCAACATTCAGGGTGGGTTGGAAGAATAATTGTTCTTTTGTTGTTTGCAATTTCTATAATAGCCTGGGCTATAATCATCATAAAATTTGGGGCAATTAGAAAAGCAGAGAGAGCATCTAAGCAATTCTTAAGAATATTCAGAAACTCTTCCCATGGAAATGTGTTTAATCTCTCAATTAAGAATGGCGAAGAGCACAGGTTTTCTCCTGTATTCCAGGTCTATAAACAAGGGTGTGAGAAAGTTAATTTTATTGGGGAAGATATTAGTGCCTCAGATTTAAAATACATAGAGAGGACGCTGTTAAGTTCAGTCAGTGATTCATTCTTCAAGCTCGAGAGATCTTTAGGATTTCTTGCAACAACTGCAGGAGTCAGTCCTTTTATAGGACTTTTAGGTACTGTATGGGGAATACTTAACGTTTTCCTGCAGGTCAGTTTGCAGGGAACTGCAAGTATTGGAACTGTTGCTCCGGGAGTTGCTGAGGCACTGATAACAACTGTAGCAGGACTGGTAGTAGCAATCCCTGCTTTGGTTGCATACAATTTCTTCTCAAACCAGTTGAGAGTGTTATCAATAGAAACAGATAATTTCGTAGGAGAATTCCTTTCTCTTGCAGAAAGGAAATTAGTCAGGACACAGAACCTATGAAAAGCAGATTATATTCATACACTCCGATCAGCCAGATAAATATTACAAGTCTTGTTGATGTCACGATGGTTCTTCTGATTGTTTTTATTTTGATTACTCCAATTATGCTTCACGGAATCAATGTTCAGCTTCCGCAAGCATCATCTGAAAGAATGAATGTTTCAAAGGATGCCATTACAATCAGCATATCAAGACAGGGTAACTTGTATCTGGATAATGCCAGAGTAACCGATGAATCATTAAAAAAACGGCTTAAAATAATTGTAGAATCCACTCAAAATGCATGCGTAATAATTAAAGCTGATAAATTCGTTAAGTATAAAGAAGTAGTTAAAGTCCTTGATGTAGTAAAAAAATTAGGCATCTCAAGAATTGGGCTTCCAACAAGAATTCATAATATTCGCCGTTAAATATGAAAAAGGCTTTTTTAATATCTCTGAGTGTTCACACGAGCATTCTTTTATTAGTAGTTCTTGTTGCAATTGTAAAACAGCGGACATCGAGATTTGAAATCCCGCAATTCGTTCAATTAATTCCGGATATAATAGAACAAGTTGAAAAACCTGTTAAACCCTCAAAGCAGCCAACCACACAAAGACTTAAAAAGACACCTGATACGAGCAAACTGAGGGCAAAGATACTCACACGGCTTAAAACTATGGATACAGCTGATTCAGTAAAACCAGTAGAATCTCTACAGCCCGTAAGCAAAGAAGATGTGCATATAAGCGCCGGAAAATTTCCTTATCTGTGGTATTTGACTGTAATAAAAACTAAGTTATCAAATGCATGGGTGCCGCCGAGTGAATATATAATATCAAAAGAAGGAGTATCTGTTACAGTTTGCTTTACTGTTAATAAGAACGGAATTATGAGCAATGTGAAGATAAAACATTCTTCCGGTATGAAATTGCTTGATAATTCGGCGCTAGATGCTGTAAAGTCAGTAGGAACTCTACCTGCTCTTCCCTCAGAATGGAGAGAAGAATATTTAAATGTTAGCATTATTTTTAAAACATTATGAAAATTAAAAATTTAGTCTTTACGCTTATCTATCTGTCTATTTTTTGTTCTAATCCATGTTCTTCTTCAGAAGTTCAATTAAGTATATCTAAAGAATCTACAAAAAAAGTAAATCTGTTTATTGAGGCTTTCGCTGTTGAGGGGGACAAGCCTGATACAGAATTAGAGAAAGCAATTTATAACGATTTGTCAAGACACCTGAAGTACTCCGGGCATTTTTTCATACAAAAACTAGTTTCAAAGGACACAGAATTAGTCATTAAAGGCTCTTATAAAACAAAAAAAAAGAAACTTGTTCTTATAACAAAGATATATTCTCCATCAGCAAATCAGGAAATATTTGCCAAAAAATATCAAGGACTACTCTCTCAGTACGGTCTGTCAATAAAAACTATTGCCAACGATATTATGGAAAAGATTACTGGAGAAAAAAGCCTTGTATTCTCAAAGATTGCCTATACTTCTGATAAGGCAAGGACAAAACAAATCTATGTAATAGATTATGATGGAGAAAACAGAGAGCAAATTACTTTCGGAAATTATAATAACATTGAACCTAGCTGGTTCCCTGATTCCGCTAAGATCGCATACACTTCATATAAAAGTGGATATCCCGGAATATTTACCTGCAATTTAAAGAATCACAGGAAAGAAGCTTTAGCTTTAGTTCGCTATCCGGGCGTTAATGCAGCCTCTGCTGTCTCAAATGACGGCAAAAATATTGCCTTAATACTCAGTAAAGACGGAAATCCTGAATTATATAAAGTTTCCCTGCCTGATTTGCTTCTTAAGCGGCTAACAGCTTCTCGAGCAGTAGAATCAAGTCCAACATGGTCTTATGATAACCAAAAAATAGCCTTTGTCTCGGATCGCACAGGAACCCCTCAAATATACATACATTACCTAGCTGATAATAAGACAATCAGACTCACATTTGAAGGATCATATAACACAGACCCGTCTTGGTCTCCGGTTTCTAATAAGATCGCTTATGCATCGATGAAGAATGGGAATTTTCAAATCTATGTGGTTAATCTGGATGTTTATAAAGTTTCACAGTTAACATATGAACCGCAGCATCATGAAAATCCTTCTTGGGCTCCTGATGGGAGACATATTGTTTGCAGTGTTACAAAGAATTTCAGATCATATCTGGAAGTAATGGATGTTGTAACAGGAGAGAAATATAGGTTAACTTCTCTGGAAGACAATGCTTTAGAACCTGCATGGTCAAGATGAATTTCAGAAGAAATACAATAACGAAATTCGCAATTTTAGTATCCTTACTCCTGGGCTTCTGCAGTTCAAATCCAGTCTATTCTGCTCCAAGAAAATATAAATCTGCAATACTTATGGAAGCAGAAACGGGAAAGATACTTTTTGGAAGAAGTATGCACAAGAGATTGCCTCCTGCTTCTATGGTTAAGATGATGCTTGCCCTTATAGTTATGGAAAAGGTTAAACATGGCGAGATTAGTCTAAATGATAAAGTAAAAGTATCAAGACATGCGAGCATGATAGGTGGCTCACAGGTATATTTGAAGGAGGGAGAAGTTTTTACACTAAGGGATATGATGAAAGCTGTTATGATAAAATCCGCGTGTGACGGGGCTGTTGCAGTTGCAGAGCACATAAGCGGTAGCACCAAACAATTTCTTGTATTAACGAATAAGAGAGCGTCTGAACTTAAAATGAATGATACTATATTCAAAACTACAAACGGGCTTCCAAAAGTCCAGAATGGTCATAGCGGAGATATGTCCTCTGTCTATGACATGGCGATTCTGGCAAGAGAATTGGTTAAATATCCAACAGTCCTTGAATGGACCAATACAAAAACGGACACATTTAGGAATGGAAAGTTTATTTTAACCAATACGAACAAGCTTCTTAAAACATTTCCTGAGCTTGACGGGTTGAAAACAGGTTATTACCGAAAAGCAGGCTGGAACTTCACTGCTACTGCAAAAAAAAACGACATGAGGCTTATTTCTGTAGTTATGGGCTGTCCTACAAAAAAAGCCCGGTTTGATAAGACAAAAGAAATTCTGGATATGGGCTTTAAAAATTATACGAAATTGTATCTGGTGAAAGAAGGAGATGTTGTTTTTGAAAATATTCCAATCATAATGGGAAACAAAAATTACATTAATGGTATTAGCAATAAAGATATAACGCTGGTTATAAAAAAAAGTGACGAGAAAAAGATTGTTAAGCAAAAAATCCTGTTTGATAAAATACAGGCACCTGTTGAAAAGGAACAGAGAATTGGATGTATACTGATAAAGCTAAACAAGAAAATAATAGCTAAAACAAGTATAGTTGCAAACGAGAAAGTTAATCAAATCAGTAAATTCAGATGGTTTGTGAAGAGAATATATTTTTCAATGTAACATGGAGGGCTGATGTGAAGAATACTCATGCGTTAGATTTAGAGAAACATGTTCTGGAAAATGGAATGACAGTGATTACATGTAAAAAAGAAGATATTTCGGTAGTTTCCAGCTATATTCTCGTAAAATCCGGAAGTATTACAGAAGCAGAGTTTATGGGATCAGGAGTGTCTCATTATATTGAGCATATGTTGTTCAAAGGCACAAAAAAAAGAAAAGTAGGAGAAATCTCCCGTCAAATAAGAGGTCTGGGAGGACTACTTAATGCCTATACAACATATGACCGAACAGTTTACCATGTTACTGTGCCTTCTAAATTTCTTGATAAAACACTGGAAATTCAGGCAGATGCTATCATGAACTCCTCATTTGACCCCTTAGAATGCAAAAAAGAAAGTCAGGTTATTCTTAAAGAAATAAATATGTGTATGGACGAACCAGAAACTTACCTACAGCAACTGGCATGGGAAACAATGTATAAGACTCATCCCTACAAGGAGCCAATAATAGGTCATAGAGAATTGTTTGAGAACTTATCAAGAGAGGATTTAATCGCATATTATAAAAGAATGTATGTTCCAAATAACATGATACTCGTCATTGCAGGAGATATTACTCATGAAAGCGCGCTAAAGGGGGCAGGTAAAGCATTTAAGGATTTTAAAAGAAGATCTATAAATCCAATAATTATTCCCGAAGAGCCAAAACAGCTTAATAAAAGAATTTTGCATACGGAAAAAGATGTAAATATACCTCGTATGTATATGTGTTTTCATACCCCGGGGATTATTCATTCTGACGCTTATGCTCTTGATGTGCTTTCAATAATGCTGGGGCATGGACGCAGTTCACTTTTATACAAAGCTCTTATTGAGACAAAACAATTAGTTGCTTCCGTAGAAAGCTTTTTGCATACACCAAGAGATACAGGAGTTTTTGGCATAACTTGCGTTCTAGCTGAAGAAAATATTAAAAAAACAATTAAAGAAACCAGAAAACAAATAGAGCTCACTAAAGAAGACGGTGTCTCTCAAAAAGATCTTTTCAAGGCAAAAAAAATGGTTATTTTTGATCATTATTGTCATATTGAAACAGCAGACAGTATAGCGGGAAGTCTTGCAGTAAATGAGTTTTTAGCAAACGATATGTATTTCTCCGAAAAATATGTGGAAGAAATAAATAAAATCACACTGGAAGACATTCAAAGAGTTGCTAAAAATTATCTTATAGAAAACAATATGTCCATAATCACATTAAAGCAAAAAGCGTCTGCAACGACAAGCACAGCGAAAAAGTCTGCAAAAAAGCAGAATATAAAAACCAAAAAAATCAATGGCATAACTGTTGTAGCAATAGAAAAACACACCACCCCGATTATTTCTGTTTGCGCATTATTTAAAGGCGGCATCAGATACGAAAACAACGGCAACAATGGTATTTGTAATCTGATGCAGTGCGTAATGCAAAAAGGAACAAAAAACAGGAATGCATTTCAAATTGCAGAGGAATTTGAAATGACAGGCGGAGACTTAGCTGGATTTTCGGGAGATAACAGCTTCGGATTTTCAATGGATATATTGAAAGAAAACTTTGTGCACGGATTGGATATTTTTGCTGATATAATAATTAACCCAATATTTTTACCAGACCAGATAAAAAAGGAAAGATATATTGTTCTGTCTGAAATCAAAGCAAGAAAAGATGAGATAATCAGTCTTGGTATGGACGCAATGCGTCAAACCATCTATAAAAAACATCCATACAGGCTTCAAAACTTGGGCACTGAAAAGTCTCTCTCTAATATAAACAGGTTAAGTCTGGCAAGTTTTCATAGAACTATGTGTTTGCCGAAAAATACATACATTACTGTTGTAGGGAATATGGAATGCAACAGAATTTTTGATTCTATCAGCAAATACTTTAATAAATTTAATGCAAAATGCTTTATCCCGGAGATAAATATAACTGAGCCGATACAGCAGAAACAGAGAGAGGAAGAAAAGAAAAAGCAAGGCGAACAGGCTCTGATTATGATAGGATTTCCGACTATTTTAACCAATGATCCACACAGATACACATTTGATGTATTAACTACAATCCTGTCTGACCTTGGATCAAGACTGTTTATGAATATAAGAGAAAAGAGAGGATTGGCATATTATGTCGGAGCCTTTTCCTGGACAGGGTTTGATCCTGGGATGTATGTATTTTATGCGGGAACAATTTTGCAAAAAATTGCGGAAGCTAAACAGGCATTGTTTGAAGAAATTCAATTGCTTAAAGATGCTTTTGTCAGCGATGCTGAATTGAAACTTGCTAAAAATAATCTTATAGGCAAACATAGTATTGTACATCAATCAAATAAAGCACTTTGTTTTTCTATCGCTATGAGCGAGTTCTATGGATTGGGGTATAAGAATTTCTATGAATATGAACGCAGGATAAAGTCCGTAACTAAGGAAAACATAAGAGAGATTGCGCAAAGGTATTTCAGAGAAAGCGCATCTTCAATAGTTATTGTTAAGCCATAACTCTTTATGCAATTCAGGAGATACTCTATTGTCAACATATGATTATGAGTCTCAATCGCGACATGTCTTTACGGTAAGTGAGCTTACTTCAAATATAAAGAACATGCTGGAGGAGAGTTTTCCAAGTGTGTGGATAGAAGGGGAAATATCAAATTGTAGAATGCCTTCTTCAGGTCACATTTATTTTACATTGAAGGATGAACAATCTCAGCTTAATGCGGTGTTCTTCAGAGGATCTAACCTGAAGACAAAGTTCAGGATAGAGGATGGCTTGAAGGTGCTGGCTCTTGGAAATATAAGTGTATATCAGCGCAGGGGAAATTATCAGCTCATTGTGGGGCTTCTTCAGCCTCAAGGCATTGGAGAGCTTCAGCTCGCTTTTGAACAGTTTAAAAAAAAACTGCAAAAAGAGGGTTTTTTTGCTCCTGAACATAAAAAGCCAATTCCTTTGTTTCCAAGAAGGATTGGGATTGTAACCTCTCCAACAGGCGCTGCAATCAGAGACATTCTTAATGTTATTAACAGGCGTTTCCATCAGGTAGAGATTCTCATTAATCCTGTCAAGGTTCAAGGAGAAGGGGCTGGGGAAGAAATAGCTGATGCGATAGATGAGTTCAATGAGATGGGGGACATGGAGGTTCTGATTGTTGGAAGAGGCGGCGGGTCTATGGAGGATCTGTGGGCATTTAATGAGGAGATTGTTGCAAGAGCAATATATAATTCAAAGATTCCTGTTATTTCAGCAGTTGGTCATGAGATAGATTTTGTGATAAGTGATTTTGTTGCAGATCTGCGTGCACCGACTCCATCTGTAGCAGCTGAACTTGTTGTTGGCGAGATGGAGCAAATCACTCAAAAAATTAGAGATTTTCAAACGAGGATTGTTACAGCCCTTACAAATAATTTAAGTCTAAAGAAAGAGAAATTTCTCAGTTTACTATCTTCCTATGCCTTAACACATCCCGAAGAAAGGTTAGTTCAATATAAACAGGAGATTGACGATTTTTCCGAAAGGATGGACAGAACCTGTTCTCATATATTAGAGCTTGCTACACAGAGGATGACCAATCTTTTAGGAAAGCTAAATATGCTTAGCCCTCTTGCAACCCTTTCAAGAGGATACAGTTACACCCTGAAATTACCTCAGAGAACATTAATTACTGATACTCGTAAAGTAAAACCTCATGATAAGGTAGAAGTCAAGCTTGCAAAAGGCGCAATGATTTGCGAGGTAGAGACGTTGCATTGCAACGTCTCTACAAGGGATAAAGAACACGATAATATTTAACCAGATCCTTTACGCTTAATTGTCCGCAGGCAACAGGTTGGTCAATAAATCCATATGTAAGACAGGATCCAAATAGAAATCCAGCCAGTCTGGACACCGCACCCAAATGGCCCATTGACATAACGGATATCTTTATTTTCTTCCAGTTGGAGCAAAAATCCAGTAATCTCCTTACTTCTTCCATATTGTTTGCCATCGTTGCGATTTTTAGAATATCGCATTCCAACTCACATGCTTTTTCTGCCTGATTTTTTAAGTAAGGCAATGTAGGTGTCTTCTCAAAATTGTGGTAAGAAAAAATTATCTTTTTGTCCCGTGTTTTGGCAAGTTCTATCACCTTAGAATTTATGCGGTTCGAACTGATCTCAATATCTACTAAATCTGTTTCTGAAATAGCTTCCCTGAAAATATCAAGACGTCTGCCATCAGCTATTTTCGCCATGCCCCCCTCGTTTGAGGAACGTATAGTAAGAATAACAGGTAATTTAACTTCTTTCTTTAATTGTCTTATAATAGAGCTTACTTTTACTCCGGTATGATAACAGCGTTCTAGCATATCAACACGAAGCTCCAAGATATCTGCGCCAAGCCGTTGCGCCGATCGAGCAGTTTCTGCAGAAGCCTTATTAAGCACTGCTACAACATATGGTCTAGTTCCTAAATTTTTAAGCAATATTCTATCTCCGGTTTTTTCCAAGCAGTGCCCTAACCTTTAGTGGAAGGCTCCAGATATCAATGAATCCCTTTGCGGATTTGTGGTCAAATGTATCTTTAGCGGTGTAAGTGGCAAGGTTTTCACTGTACAGGGAGAACTTTGACTTTCTTCCTACAACCGTGCATGTGCCTTTGTAAAGTTTTATCTTTACTGTTCCAGTTACATTCTCCTGTGTTTTATTAACAAATTCATCCAGAGCTTCTTTTAATGAAGAATGCCATAGTCCATAGTATATTATTTCTGCATATTTCTGAGAGATGATTTTCTTGAAATGCATGGTTTCTCTGTCAAGAACTAGTTCTTCAAGAGCATTATGAGCATTATGAAGAATAACTGCTGCAGGAGCCTCATATATTTCTCTGGATTTAATTCCTACAAGCCGGTTTTCAACCATATCTATTCTGCCAACACCGTTTTGGCCACCCAATTGATTTAATTTTTCTATTAAATTTATACCGTTAATAATCTTCCCATTCAGTTTCGTTGGTATACCAGATTCAAAGTATATCTCTACATATTCCGACTTATTTGGGGCTTTTAGTGGAGATGTTGTAATCTGATATGCATCTTCAGGAGGTTCGTTCCATGGATTTTCAAGGGTTCCGCATTCAATCGCTACTCCCCAGAGATTCCTGTCAATGCTATAAGGGTTTTTCTTTGTAACGTCGACGGGGATTTTATGTTTTATAGCATAATCTATCTCTTCCTCTCTTGATTTAAGCTTCCATTCTCGCAACGGGGCAATTACTTCTATATCCGGATTTAAGGCCGCAAAAGTTGCTTCAAATCTTACCTGATCATTACCCTTGCCGGTACATCCATGTACTACTGCATCAGCTTTTTCTTTCTTTACAATTTCTAAAAGTCTTTTTGCAATAAGAGGACGACCAAGCGCAGTGGCTAATGGATATTTGTTTTCATACAGCGCGCATGCCTTTAAAGAAGGGAATACATACTCTTTAACAAATTCTTCTCGTAAATCTTCAATGTATATCTTGGAAGCACCTGTTTTTATTGCCTTTTTTTTAAGAGGCTCCAGATATTCGCCCTGCCCGAGGTCTGAGGTATATGCAATAATCTCAGCATCATATTTATTCTTTAGCCAGTGAATTATAATAGAAGTGTCAAGTCCTCCTGAATATGCAACCACAATCTTTTTCATAGGATATTTCTCCCTTAGTTAGTTTTTTAAAAGAAGAGTTAAGACAGCTTTCTGAACATGCAGTCTGTTTTCCGCCTCATCAAATACAATTGCATTTGGTCCGTCCATTACTTCATCTGTTATTTCTTCACCTCTGTGCGCAGGCAGGCAGTGCATAATTAGAACATCGGGGTTTGCATTTGATAGGAGTTTTTTATTTACTTGAAATTCCTGAAATACTTTGTTTCGTACTTCCTTTTCTGATTCCTGCCCCATACTTGCCCATGCATCGGTATAAACAATATCGGCATTCTTGATCGCCTCTTCCGGGTTGTTGGTAATAAATAGGTTTTTGGCTGTTATGTCCTTGGAAGGTTCGTATCCTTTCGGACATGCGATTTTAAGTATCATACCTGTTTTCTCAGCGCCATATATCCATGAATTACACACATTGTTTCCATCGCCTATATAAGCAACCTTAATGCCTTCCAATCTGCCTTTTTTCTCAAGTATGGTGAACATATCAGTGAGTATTTGACATGGATGCAGGAGATCAGTAAGCGCATTAATTACAGGAATACTAGCAAATTTTGCCAGATCAATGACATTCTGATGCGAAAAACTGCGCACAACAATACCGTCTACCCAGCGCTCGAGATTTTTAGCTACATCCTGAACCGTTTCTCTATCTCCTATCTTTTCCCCTATCAAGCGTTCATAAACTGCATGTCCTCCGAGCTGGTATATGCCCACTTCAAAGGTCATTCTTGTTCTAAGAGAAGGTTTTTCAAAAAGCATGGCTATAGTTTTTCCAGCCAGTAGGTGATTGTGGCTTTTACCCTGCTTTTGTTCTTTCTTTAATTGTGCCGCAAGCTTGAAGATTTTATAAATCTCTTGTTCCGATAAATCCTTTATTGATATCAAGTCTTTTTTCATCTTAAAATGTCCTTTCTGCTATCTATATACTTTTTTTCTATGCGCAATTCTGAGAATTAATACAGAATCGTCAAATATACTATATATGATTCTATAATCTCCTACTCTGAGGCGATGCAATCCTTTGAATTCTCCCGTTAACAACTTGCCTGCATATGGATTTTGAGTCAGTGTGGTTTCTAGTTTATCAATTATTCTAGAAACCATTGGTTTGCTTATTTTCTTTAAATCATGAGAAACGGAACTCTTGTATCTGATTTTATATGTCAAGTTTTGCTCTCATTTCTTTTGAAGAAATTATCTCATCATCCTTATTTTTCATTCGATCCAGAGCTATCTGATAGTCGGCAAATTCAGAAAGATATTTTTCAAGAGCTTTTCTTACAATATATGTTTTAGGTCTTTCAAGATCGCTGGCAATTTTATCAATTGCACTTACAATTCCTTCAGGTAGTCTTAATGAAACCATTGTGTTCATATTATCACCTCTATATTATCTTTAATGCAAGTATATCATTGCATTACATGTATGTCAATGCTTTATCCAATATATTCACAGCTTTATCAATCTCCTTTTCAGATACAATAAGAGGAGGAAGAAAACGCAGGACATTGCCCGAAGCGCAGTTTACCAAAAGTCCTGCTTTTTGACATTTTGCAACAATCTCTTTGCATTCAAAGTCCAGCTCAACTCCAATCATTAAACCGATACCGCGAACCTGTTTAATGAAACAATGCTTTTTTTTGAGCGCTTCAAGTTTATTTTTGAAGTAATCCCCCATTTCCAAAGCATGTTGAGATAAATTATCTCTAAGTATGATTTTTAGTGTTGTTAATGCAGCAGCACTGCATAGAGGATTGCCACCGAATGTTGAGCCATGATCTCCCGGCCCAAAGCCTAAACTTGTTTTGTCTTTGGCGATCAAGGCTCCAATAGGCAGTCCGCCTCCCAAACTTTTTGCCAGTGTCATTATATCCGGTTCTACATTATAGTGCTCATAAGCGAATAGTTTTCCTGTTCTCCCGAGCCCGCATTGCACCTCATCAAATATTAAAAGAATTTTTTTCTCGTCACAAAGTTTTCTTAACTCAATTATAAAATCTTTTTTTGCTATATGAATACCACTTTCTCCCTGAACAGGCTCAATCATAATTGCACAAGTTCTATCGCCGATACACTTCTTAACGCTTCCTATATCATTAAAGACAGCATGTTTAAATCCAGCTGGCAGGGGACTAATACCTTTCTGATATTTTGCATTATCTGTTGCTGTAATAGTTGCCAAGGTTCTCCCGTGAAAGGATCCTGTCATTGTGATTATTTCGAATATTTCCGGTTTTGTTGATTTTCTTGCAAGTTTTATAGCGGCTTCATTTGCTTCCGCCCCGCTATTACAGAAGAAGCACTTGCCCTTTAAAGAGTGTTTAATGAGTAATTCTGCAAGCTCTGCCTGTTGTTTAATATTATAAAGATTTGATACATGAATCAATGCGGATACTTGGCTTTTAACAGCTTCCACAATTTCAGGATGGCAATGCCCTAACGCATTAACTGCAATCCCTGCAAGAAAGTCCAGATACTTTTTCCCGTCAACATCCCAGACATACATCCCTTTCCCTTTCACAAGGGCAATGGAACGCTCACCATAAGTGTTTATTATATATTTTTTACTTAATTTTTGAATTTCAGAAGTCTTCATAATAATTAAAAATTAGTTTTTAATAAGCTCCGTTCCTATGCCTTTATCAGTAAATATTTCCAATAACAAGGAATGCAGAATTCTTCCGTCAATAATGTGCGATTTTCTAACACCTGCTTCCAATGCTTTCTCGCATGCGTGTATCTTTGGTATCATTCCTCCCGTAATCACGCCTCTTTTTTTAAGGACTTCTATTTCAGATACCTTGAGCGTAGACATTATTGATTCAGGGTCAGATTTATCCTTTAATATGCCGGGAACATCTGTTAATAAAACCAGTTTCTCTGCTCCAAGCGCTGCCGCAATTTCTGAGGCAACAGTGTCAGCATTTATATTGTAGGTTTCTCCATTTTCATCAAGTCCAAGAGGCGCTATTACAGGGATGACGCCTTGATTACAGAGCTCATTTAATTTTTCGGGCTGTATTTTTGTGATTTGTCCTACAAACCCCAGATCCTTATTTGCTTTCAGTTTAGTTGCGGTAATAAAAGATGCGGATTTTCCATTAATGCCAAGAGCGTTCCCTCCTGATTCATTAATTAGAAAAACAATTTCCTTATTTACTTTGTCAAAAAGCACTTGCTCTACAATTTGAATTGTTTCTTTATCAGTAACACGCAATCCATCCACAAATTGAGATTTCTTTCCTATTTCCTTAAGTGCTTCAGTTATAGCATTTCCACCGCCGTGAATAATAATTGGGTTCATTCCGACATATCGCATAAACACAATATCCTGCATAACGGCTTTTTTTGTTTTTTCATGTTCCATCGCGCTTCCGCCATATTTTATCACTACTTTTTTCCCATGGAACTTTTTGATATATGGTAGTGCCTCTATGAGCACCTTTGCTTTTTCAATCAGTTTTTCCATAATTAATTCAACTTCTCATGTGTGGTAATGCGCATTTATTTTTACATATTCTTCTGACATATCACAAGTATACGCAGTTGAAGTGTAATCTCCAACATTTAGATTGATTGTTATTGTAATTTCTTTTTCTTTTAAGAGCTTATGCAGCTTTTTTTGAGAGAAGTCTGTGCTTATACTATTGCAAACTATTGGTTCAGAGTTAATTGCAATATCAATTTTCCTTGATTTAATTTTTATGCGTGCTGCGCCTAAACTAGAGAGGATTCTTCCCCAGTTGGGGTCGCATCCGTTAAGAGCTGTTTTTACCAAATTGGAATTAGCTACTGCTTTAGCTGCGCGTCTGGCATCCTTTACACTTCTTGCCCCTTTAACCTGTACCTCAACTAGTTTTGTTGCGCCTTCACCATCAGCAGCAATCTTTTTTGTAAGATATGTGCATATATAATTCAGCGCATCAGTAAATTTCTTATATTCAGGTGTATTGAATTTAATTCTTTTATTTCTCGCCAGACCATTTGCCATAATAATAACCGTATCGTTAGGACTCATATCTCCATCTACTGTCAGCATATTAAATGTAGTATTTACACATTCTCTCAAAGCTGTGAATAATTCTTCGTATTCTATGCAGGCATCTGTGGTTATAAATGCAAGCAGTGTAGCCATATTAGGAGCAATCATTCC